>JBKPQU010000223.1:0-5104 GCA_046734255.1 Actinomycetota bacterium | reverse complement strand
CGTCGGCAGTGTCGACAGGGAGGGCTACCTCACGCTGCACGACCGGTCCAAGGACCTCATCATCAGCGGGGGGATGAACATCTACCCGCGCGAGGTCGAGGAGGCGCTGCTCCGCCATCCGGGCGTCCGGGCGGCCGCCGTCGTCGGTCGACCCGACGTGGAGTGGGGCGAGTCGGTGGTCGCCTTCGTGGTGGCAACCGACGGGGCAGCCCCACCCCCGGTCGACGAGCTCGACCGGACGTGCCTGGACCGGATCGCCCGGTACAAGCGGCCGAAGGACTACCGCTTCATCGACGCCCTGCCGACCAACAACTACGGCAAGGTGGTCAAGCGGGAGCTCCGGCAGCGGCTCCGGGCCGAGGCGGACGACGCCGAGCCGGGCTGAGAGCGCGCTGCGGCCTGCCGCTCGGGAACACGGGACGCCGGCGCTCCACCAGCACCTGGAACCTCTTGCGGACCGTTCCGCCGTCCGGTACCTGCTGTTACTGTCGCCCGCAAGAGCTCGGGTGGCGGAGAGGGCGGGGCTCGAACGCAGCATTCGGGCAGGCAACACAGGCAGATGTGCCGTCAGGAGGCTGTCATGAAGCTCGCCTTGTACCTGCCCAACTTCCGCGACAAGGTCACGATCAAGGAGCTCGAGGACCTCACCAGCCTCTCCGAGGAACTCGACTTCGACTCCGTCTGGACTCTCGACCGGATCGTCGTCCCGGAGGCCTCCGACCGCGCGGAGCTCCAGTACCCCTTCGGCATGATGACCGAGTTCCCCAATGCCCTGCCGGTGACCTCCAGGGGCGAGTGGTTCCAGGGCTGGCCGCTGATCCCGTGGCTCGCGGCGAAGACGTCCAAGGTGCGGATCGGCATGAGCATCACCGATACGCCGTACCGCGCGCCCGGTGTCTTGGCTGCGGAGATCGCCACCGTCGACCACCTCTCGAACGGCAGGGTCAACGTGGGTGTGGGGTCCGGCTGGATGCCCGAGGAGTTCGCGGCCTCCAGCGCGACGCACATCTTCCCCCGGCGGCACGCCCACCTGCGCGAGACCGTGGAAATCATGAAGGGCATCTGGACGAACGATCTCTTCGAGTACCACGGGGAGTTCGCCGACTTCGACCGGTGCGGGTTCGGGGCGAAGCCCCTGCAGACTCCGCACCCGCCGATCTACTTCAGCGGGCTCAAGGACGCGAAGCGCTCGGCGAGCCGGATCGCGAAGTACGACCTGTCGGGCTGGATCGGCATCCAGGACACGCCCGAGGAGCTCCAGCAGTGGCGCACCGCCATCCAGCGGGAGCTCGAGGAACTCGGCAGCTCGCACTCGATCGACGATCTCGACCTCTGCAGCATGATCTGGTTCGTGATCACCGACGAGGAGACCGACCAGACGCCGAGGGGCAAGGGCACGAACCTGCTTGCCGGAACCGCCGGGCAGATCACGGACATCCTCAAGCGCTACAAGGAGGTCGGGCTGACCATGCCGCTCCTCTGGCCGCCGTTCGCGGACGTCCCCGTGGCCAAGACGCTCGACGACATGAAACGGCTGAAGCAAGAGATCATGCCGAAGGTCGAGGCAAGTTGACGGTGAGGTGGCCACTCCGATGACTGGAACGGATCTGGCGGGGCGTCGAGCGATCGTGACCGGCGGCGCGCAGGGCCTCGGCGAGGGGATGGCGGTCGCGCTGGCCGCCGCCGGCGCCCGGGTCGCTGTCGCGGTCGTCCAGGACGACCTCGGGGCCGGCGTCGCCGCCGGACTCGGGGACGAGCACACGTTCATCCACCTCGACATCACCGACGACGCGGCTTGGGCCACCGCGGTCGAGCAGGCGGTCGAGCGCCTGGGCGGGCTGGACATCCTGGTCAACAACGCGGGGATCGAGATCACGAGCCTGCTCGTGGACCTCGACCCGGCACAGGCCCGCGCCATGTTGAACGTCAACGTCCTGGGGACCGCGCTCGGCCTCAAGCACGGGCTCCGCGCGATGCGACCGGGCGGCCTTGCCGGCAACGGCGGAGCGATCATCAACGTCGCCTCGGTCGCGGCCACGATCGCCTTCCCCGGAATCGCGGTGTACTCGGCGACCAAGTCCGCGGTCGACCGGCTCACCCGGGTGGCGGCGATGGAGTCCGGCCGGCTCGGGTACGGCGTCCGGGTCAACTGCATCTACCCCGGCCTCGTTCCCACCGCGATGGGGGCCGGACTGGCCAAGGACGTCGCCGACATCGGCCTGTTCGGCTCGCCGCAGGAAGCGGTCGAGGCCGTCGTGGGGCTGACCCCGTCCGGCCGGCTCGGCGAGGTCGCCGACATGGCCGATGCCGTGGTCTTCCTGGCGTCGGACTCTGCCCGGTTCATCACGGGCATCGGCCTGCCGGTCGACGGCGGGATGGGGATGTGACAGGGGTTACCCCAACCGAGGCCGTGATCGCGTTCCGGTCGGCCGCCGGACTGCCCGTGCGAGACTGAGTGCCGTGCGTCTGGTCGACTACCTCGACAAGGGCGCGGACCTGGGCGCCGATCGTCCCTGCCTGACCACCGACGGGATCACGCTGACCTACGCCGAGGTGCGGGACCTGAGCTCCCGGATCTCGGCGGCGCTCGCCGCCTGCGGGATCCGACCCGGCGACCGGGTCGCGATCCTCTCGGCCAACGATCCGACGGCGTTCAGCTGCGTCCTCGGCATCAGCCGCGCCGGTGCGGTGTGGTGCCCGATCAACCCTCGCAACGAGGCGGCCGAGAACCGCGAGCTGCTCGACCTGTTCGGCTGCCGAGCGTTGATCTTCCAGGCCTCGTTCGGGCCGCTGGTATCGGCGATCCGCGCCGAGCTCCCGCAGCTGGCGACGCTGGTCTGCCTGGACGACGCGGTGGACGGGGCGCTCACCTGGACCGACTTCCTGGCTCAGGGTGACGCCCAGGAGGTCGATCGTCCGGCGGACGCCGACCTGGCGATGATCGTCGGCACCGGCGGGACCACGGGCCGCCCCAAAGGCGTCGAGCTCACCTGCAGCAACCTCGAGGCGATGACCGCCGCCACCCTGGTCGGCTACCCGTTCACCGGGCGGCCGGTCTACCTCGCGCTTGCCCCGCTTACCCATGCCGCGGGGGTGCTGTGCTTTCCCGTTCTGGCGCTCGGCGGCGAGATCGTCATCATGCGGACCCCCGACGTCGGCGGCTTCCTCGACCACGTCGAGCGCCACCGGGTCACGCACACCTTCCTGCCGCCGACCCTGATCTACATGGTGCTGTCCCACGAGCGCCTCGACACCACCGATCTGCGGTCGCTGCAGTGCTTCTGGTACGGCGCGGCGCCGATGTCGCCGGCCCGCCTCGAAGAGGCCCTGGCCCGGATCGGTCCGGTGATGGCCCAGCTCTTCGGGCAGACCGAGGCGCCGATGATGATCTCGACCATGGCGCCCGAGGACCACTTCCTGGCCGACGGAACCGTCGCCCGCGAACGGCTCCGGTCCGCCGGCCGCCCCTCCCCCCTGGTCCGGGTCGCCATCATGGCCGCCGACGGGACCCTGCTCGCACCGAGGGGGACCGGCGAAATCGTGGTCCGCGGGTCGCTGGTGATGCGCGGCTACCACTGCAACCCCCAGGCCACCGCCGAGGCGTCCGCGCACGGCTGGCACCACACCGGGGACATCGGCTACCTGGACGACGACAACTACCTGTTCATCGTCGACCGGGCCAAGGACATGGTCATCACCGGCGGCTTCAACGTGTACTCCACCGAGGTCGAGCAGGCGCTGATGCAGCACCCCGACGTCCAGGACTGCGCCGTGATCGGCCTGCCGGACGAGAAGTGGGGCGAGCGCGTCACCGCGGTGGTCCAGCTCCGGTCCGGCGCCGACACCTCCCCGGCCGAGCTGCGCGCGTTCGCCCGGGAGCGGCTCGGCGGGGTCAAGGCGCCCAAGCAGCTCGAGGTCTGGCCCGACCTGCCGCGCTCCAAGGTCGGCAAGGTGCTCAAGCGCGAGATCAGAGACGCGCTCAGCTCTCGTGACGGGTGACCAGCCCCTGCTCGGATTCGGCCTGCCGGTATCGGGCAGCTGGGCGACCCCGGACACGATGCGTCGCATCGCCCGTCGCGCCGAGGAGCTTGGGTATGCGTCGCTGTGGACCTTCCAGCGCGTGCTCTACCCCGCCGACGCCGAGCTCGGCCCGGCGCACCGCGCGGTGCACGACCCGGTCGTCGCGCTTGCGCATGTCGCCGGGCACACCGACCGGATCGGGTTGGGGACGGCGACCATCTGCGCGCCGTTCACCGCACCCGCGTTGCTCGCCAAGACGCTGACGTCGCTGGACGTGCTGTCCGGCGGGCGGCTCACCGTCGGGCTCGGGATGGGCTGGCTGCGGCAGGAGTACGCCGCCGCCGGCGTGCCTTTCGAGCGGCGGGGCGCGCGGATGGACGAGTACCTGCGCTGCCTGGAGGCGTTGTGGACGCAGGACCCGGTCGAGTTCGCCGGCGAGTTCTACACCGTGCCGCGCTCGCACATGGGACCGCCGCCCGTGCAGCGACCGCACCCACCGGTGCTGCTCGGCGGTGCGGCTGAGCCGGCGCTGCGCCGCGCCGGGCGGCTCGCCCAGGGCTGGATCGCCGGCAGCCAGCAGGACCTCACCCGGATCGGCGCGTGCGTCGAGGCGGTGCGCGACGCCGCTCGCGAGGCTGGGCGCGATCCGCAGGCCGTGCGGATCGTCGTGCGCGGTGTCGTCGACCTCCTCGATGACGATCCAGGCGGGCAGCGCCGACCACTCCAGGGGACGCGCGAGCAGGTGTTCGAGGACCTCGATGCACTGCGCGCGCAGGGCGTCACCGAAGTCTTCTTCGACCTCAATCTCTCGCCCCGGGTCGGCTCCCCCGACGTCGACGCAGGCGAGGCGCTCGCCTACGCAGAGCGCGTGCTCGACGCGTTCGCGCCCGCGAACGAGCAGAGGTAGCGCGCATCGGACGAAGCTTTCCGCCGCAAGGGGTTCAGGTGCCTACTCGGCGCTCTCCAACTCGGCAGGCCGGCCCTGGATCGTGGAGCTCGGGTCCTCCTCGGCGGCGATCACGTGCAGGACGGCGTTGATCAGACCCAGGTGCGTGAAGGCCTGCGGGAAGTTACCGAGGTGGCG
>JBKPQU010000222.1:0-5256 GCA_046734255.1 Actinomycetota bacterium | reverse complement strand
CCCGCAGCCCCTCCGACGCGCCGTACACCGCCGCCGCCAGTCCGGCCGGCCCGGCACCGATGATCACGAGGTCGTAGAACGGAGCCTCGGCGGTGACGTGCAGACCGATGTGGCGGGCCAGCGTCAGCGGATCGGGCCGGGCCAGCGCCTCGCCGTCCGGCAGGAACACCATCGGCAGCAGCGGAGCGGCCTCGCCCCGGGCGGCCAACAACGACGCGGCCTCGGCGTCGCGCTCGACGTCGAGGAAGCGGTAGGGCACCTGGTTGCGCGCGAGGAAGTCCTTGACCTCGTGGCTGTCCGGGGACCAGCGCGCCCCGACCACCCGGACGCCGTCGAACGGCGCGGGTCGCCCCGCCCACCAGTCGTCCAGCAGGTCGTCCAGCACCGGGTAGAGCAGGTCCTCGCGGGGGTGCCACGGCTTGAGCAGGTAGTGGTCGAGGCCGACCTCGTTGATCGAGCGGATCGCGGCGTTGGTGTCGGCATACGCCGTCAGCAGCACCTTCTTCGCCTCGGGGTAGTGCGGTGCCGCGGCGAGCAGGAACGCGGTACCGGTCATGTCCGGCATCCGCTCGTCGACCAGGAAGAGCGCGACGTCGTCGCCCCTGCGGTGCAGCTCCTCGACCGCGGCGAGCGCGCTCGGCCCGCCGTCGGCCGCGACCACGCGGTAGTCCTTGGCGTAGGAGTCCCGCAGGTCCTTGCGGATCGCCGCGAGAACCTGGGGGTCGTCGTCGACCGCGACGATCACGGGTTTGCCGGCCACCGGTCCCCCTCGGTCAGCGGCAGGTACTCGTGGCGCAGGCCCACGTCGTCGACCTCGACGATCCGGAAGCCGGACGGGTCCTCGCCGAGCGGGTAGCCGACCGGACCCGTCACCACGATCTCGACCCCGCCGTTCCAGCCCCCGCCGTTGCGGTGCCAGTGCCCGCAGAAGAACGCGCGGACGCCGTAGGTACCGAACAGGCCGAGGATCGCGCGTCGGCGTTCGATCGGGATGTTCCAATAGTCGTCCGGTTCGTCCGGCGCCTGCGTGAACAGCGGGTGGTGCCCGAAGGCGATGATCTGCCGGGTCCCGGCCGCCCGGGCCGAGCGCAGCTCCGACTCGAGCGCGCCGATCTGCGCCTCCCACTCCTCGCCGACCTTCTCCGGGTGCTGCCACACCGAGGTATTGGTGACGATGAACGTCACGCCGCGGTGCTCGAACGTGTAGTGGTCCGGGCCGAACGTCGCTCGATACCGAGCCAGGCTCGAGGATGTGGGGACGAGCGTGTCCTCGGTGACGTCGTGGTTGCCGGGCACCCAGTGCATCGGGATCGTGCCGAGGCCGGCGGTGATCTGCAGGAGGGCCTCGCGCTGCTCGACGCTCGACGCGTCGTCGACCATGTCGCCGCCCATCGCCACGAAGTCCGGACGGATCTTCGCCGCGGCGGCGACGGCCCGCCGGTAGCGCTCGGCGTCCCACTCGAATCCCTCGGTCCGCGGCGCCATCCGCACCCGCATGTTCCGGGCGGCGAAGCGCGCGATGTCCGCCTCGTTCATCCCGGAAAAGCTTGCGTAGCAACCGAGTTGGCAGTCGGCCATGAAGAGGAAGCGAAAGGGCTCCACTCCGCTCACCCGGCGACCAGCGCGTTGGTGCGCAGGAACGCGGCCCGCTTCTCGGAGTCCTCGATCAGCTCGGCGATCTCCGCGACGGCGTCCGCGACCCGGGCCCGGAATCCGGCCGCCTGGTCGGTCAGCCCGGCCGCGTCCAGCAGCTCCGCGGCTCTCGTGCGGATGAGCAGCACGTCCGGGCGCAACCGCATCCGGGTGGCGGCCTCGTCCGCGGCGCTGAGCCTCTCCGCCATCGTCGCGGTGTCCCCGGCGTGGGAGGCGACCACCGCCTCGCCGAGCATCGTGCGTGGCCCGAGGTGGTGCAGGTCGTGCTCCTCGACGTACGCCGCGGCCTCACGCAGCCGGGCCAGCCCGGCCTCGGTCTCGCCCCTGGCCAGCGCGATGTACCCGGCGCACAGCATCGCGTCCGGCTTGGCCAGCAGCATCGTCGCCGACGGTCGCTCGTCGAGCATGCGCAGTGCGGCGTCGGCCCCGTCCAGGTCGCCCTCGTGCAGCAGGGTGTAACCCAGGTCGGTGCTCAGCGCCCCGACGGTGAAGCCGCTCATCGGCATCGACAGCAGGGGCTGGGCCTCGGCCACCAGCTCGCGCACCCGCTCGGTGCCGGGTCCGTGCACCGCCTGGTGGACGACGGCCAGGCCGCTCAGGCCCGCGGCGACCACCGCGAAGAACCCGAGTTGGCGCCCGACCGTGGCGGACCGCTTGAGGTACTCGGCGGCCGTCTGGTAGCGGCCCAGCTGGACGGCGAGCGAGCCGGCCGCCCAGCTGCACAGCGCGTCCTCCAGCGGCGCGCCGATCTCCTCGGAGATCCGGACCGCATGCAGCACCTGCTCCAGCCCGCGCTCCGGGTTGCCGGCGATCAGGTCGAGCTCGGCCTCGACGATCCAGAGGTGGGCCTGGTGCAGCTTGTCGTCGTCCGCCAGGGCCTGCCGCCAGGCTCGGTCGAACGCCGCCCGCGCCTCGTCCAACCGCAGGCTGTAGAGCAGCGCGGTGGCGTAGTGGGTGAGCCCGAAGTTGCGGTGGAAGGGATCGAGGGTGAAGCAGACCTCAGCGGCCTCGCCGAGGTGTTCCGTGGCCACGTCGAGCTGCCCGGTCTCGACGTTCAGGGCGCAGTAGCCGACGTGGAACTCCGCGAGCCCGGCCGCATCGTCGTTGGCCAGGGCCAGCGCGCGTGCCTCGAGCATCACCCGCTGCGCCTCGGTGAGGTCCCCGGTGCCGAGCAGATGGACCATGCCCTGCTTGTTCAGCGCCGAGGTGCGGGCGCTCGGGTCGTTCTGGGCGACGGCGAAGGTCTCCATCGCGGTCAGCGCCTCCAGCGCACCAGCGATGTTTCCGGCAAACAGCCGCGCATTGCCCAGTCCTTCGTACGCGCGCCGGGCCAGGGCGACGTCCTGGCCGTCGCTCCAGATGTCCAGCGCCTGCCGGTACAACCGGGCCGCGTCCAGCAGCGCGAAGGCCCGGAACGACCCGTCGCCTGCGTCGACGAGGTAGGGCAGCGCGCGGAACGGCTCGTCGGCCTCGAGGAAGTGGTACGCGAGGTCGTGCACCCGGTCGGGATCGCGTTCCTCGATCAGCTTGCCGACCTGCCGGTGCAGGTCACGCCGCACGCTGAGCAACAGCGTGTCGTAGGTGGCGTCCCGGGTGAGCGCGTGCTTGAAGGCGTACGTGTGTTCCGGGGCGGATGCGGTCAGCACGACCATCTCCCGCCGCTCCAGTTCGGCCAGAGCGTCGTCGAGCCCGTCGCTGCGGTCGGCGAGCTCTCGCAGCATCTGGTCGCTGAACTCCCGGCCGACGATGGCGGCGGTCTGAAGGACGCGCCGGGCGGTCGGTTCCAGCGCGTCGATGCGCGCCGAGAGGACGCCGACGAGCGTGTCGGGAACCTGGAAGTCGCCGATGTCGCCGGCCACGACGAAGCGCTCGCCCTCCGAGGTGATGATCCCCGCGTCCAGGAGCGAGCGGATGACCTCCTCGACGAAGAACGGATTTCCCTCGGCCTTGCGCAGGATGAGGTCACGCGCCTCCCGGGAGAGACCCTCGATCCGCAGCAGGTTCGCGACAAGCTCGCGAGCCGCATCCTCGGGCAGCGGGCCCAGCTCGATCGCGGTGTGGCGGGGGCCGAGGTCGAGGAAGGCCGGGTCCGGCCGGAACCGCAGCAGCAGGAGCAGCGGCATCCGCTCGGTCAGCGGGACCAGCGAGTGGACGAGGTCGGTCGACGTCGGGTCCGCCCAGTGCAGGTCGTCGATCGTGACGACCAGTGGCGCGCGCGTGGCCAGCGCCTCGACCAGCTGCGCGACCGCCGCGAACGTCCGCTGCCGCAGCATCGGCGGCTCCAGGAATCGGAGGAACTCCTGGTCCGCCTCGGGCAGTGCGGTGCCCACGATCGTGGAGAGATGGGCCGCCGCCCGCCGCCCGCCGTCGCCGAGCAACTCGGTCGCGCGCTCCGCCACTCGCTCGTGGTCGTCGGCAGCGGCGTCGGCCTGCGGGCCGAGACCGAAGAACGCCCGCAGCGCGCGGGCGAACGGGGCATACGGCGTGGCGTCCTCGTAGGAGAAGCAGGCGCCCTCGATCCAGGTGCCGTTCGGCACGGTGGCGGCGAATTCGGCCTCCATCTCGCTCGCCAGCCGGGACTTGCCCAGACCCGCCTCGCCGACCAGCGCGGCGACCTGGCCCCGCCACGCCGTCAGGTCGGCCAGCAACCCGCGCAGGCGGGAGAACTCCTCGTCCCGGCCGACGACGGGGGAGTGCAGCCCGGCGATCCCGCGGCCCGATCCGGGGGTCGCCTTGGGTTGCAGCACTCGATAGCTCGGCACGGGTTCCTGGCGGCCCTTGACGGCGACCGCGCCGATGGCGTCGACGTCGAAGTAGGCGGAGACCAGGCGCTGGGTGGGCTCGGCGATCCGGACCGTCCCGACGTCGGCGGTCTGCTCCATCCGTGCGGCGACATTCGCGGCGTCGCCGAGCGCCGCGTACTCGCCGTACAGGGTGCTGCCGACGTCGCCGACCACCACCAGGCCGGTGTTGATTCCCACCCGGACGCCGAACGGCAGGCCGAACCTGCGCTCCACGTCGTCCGCCAGGTCGCGGCAGGACTCGGTGATCGCCAGGCCGGCGAGCACCGCGCGTCGAGGGTCGTCCTCGTGCGCCACGGGTGCGCCGAAGTAGGCGAGGATCGCGTCGCCGAGGATCCGGGCCACCGTGCCGCCGTACCGCTCGACCGGCTCGATGAACCGGCTCAGGGCCCCGCGCATGATCTCGGCCCAGTCCTCCGGGTCGAGTCGCTCAGCGGTCGCGGTGGAGTCCCGGACGTCGCAGAACAGCAGCGTGATCCGGCGCCGCTCCCCGGGCCCGCTGGCGCGCAACTGGTCGGCGATCGTGGCGGTCACGGCCTGCGCCGGGCGGCCGGCCTGCCCGGACGTCGACCCGGCGGCCAGCTCGTGCCCGCAGTTGAAGCAGAACTTGGAGCCTGCCGGCAGCTGCGTGGAACACGACGGGCAGCTCAGCTCGACCACCTCGAGCGAGCGGCCGCACTGGCCGCAGAAGCGCGCACCGGGTGGGTTGTGGGTCCCGCACCCGGGGCAGGCGAAGACGTCATCGGTCACGAGACCCTCCCCGACCCCTCGGACCCCCGGCACATCCTGGCATGCCGTCGAC
>JBKPQU010000221.1:0-13112 GCA_046734255.1 Actinomycetota bacterium | reverse complement strand
GCCCCCTTCTGCCCAAGGTGTTACACCGTGGGCTTCAGGTCGGCACGGTGTCACGCCGTGGACATCCGGCATGGGCGTAACTCCGCACAGAAGAGGCCCTCGGTGCATGACGGCGATCCGTCCTCTTGACGGAAGCATCGGTAAGTCGTAACTTACCGTTCGTGGAGACTTACCGAGCTGGGAAGCTGGACGCGCTGGGCGACCCGACCCGGCGCGCGATCTTCGAGCTGCTCGGTCAGGGGCCACGCTCGGTCGGCGAGATCGCCGCCGAACTTCCGGTGAGCCGGCCCGCGGTCTCCCAGCACCTCAAGGTGCTCCTCACCGCCGGGCTGGTGACCCAGCAGACGGCCGGGACGCGCCGCGTGTACCGGATCGACGCCGACGGGGTCGGCGAGGTGCGCGCGTACTTCGACAGGTTCTGGACCCAGGCCCTGGAGGCGTTCCGGATCGCCGCCGAGGCGCCTCCGCCGCCACCGGATGCACCGGACCCCCGCTTCGACCACGACACCGAGGAGCAGCCATGACCCAGCAGACGACGATCGTGCCCGTCCGGCAGACCGTGGTCGTGAAGACCTCCGTCGAGCACGCCTTCGAGGTCTTCACCGCCGGCTTCAACACCTGGTGGCCGAGGCAGCACCACCTCAGCGACGCCGACCTGGCCGAGGCCGTGATCGAGCCGCGGGTGGGTGGGCGCTGGTACGAGCGGGACACCGGCGGCGCCGAGTGCGACTGGGGCCGGGTCGTGGCCTGGGAGCCGCCGCATCGGGTGGTCCTCACCTGGGCGATCAACAACGACTGGAAGGTTCCCACCGACCCGACCAACGGCAGCGAGATCGAGGTCCGGTTCACCGCGGAGGAACCTGGCGTCACCCGGGTCGACTTCGAGCACCGCCGCTTCGAGCGGCACCGCCGCGGCGGCCAGGAGGTGCGCGACGCCGTGAGCGGTCCTCAGGGCTGGTCGATGATCGTCCAGCGGTACGCCGCGGCCGCCTCGGCCTGATCGCCCATCCCCGGCATCCGTCCCGCGGCTGGACGGCGCGGGGGTCCGGCGCGGGGTCCGGCGCGGGGGGTTCGGCGCGGGGGTAAGGCGCGGGGGTCAGCTGCGGACGCGGGTGCGGTCGGGGTCGTAGAAGGGACGGAGGGAGGCCGTGGCGGGCCAGCGGCGGCCGGCGACGTCGACCTCGAAACCGCCGCCGGTCAGCCAGGCGGAGGTCACGCCGTCCTCGCGCTCGAGCATCGCCAGGCCGACCGAGGCGCCGAGCGTGTGGCCGAAGGCGCCGGCGCGGACGTACCCGACCCACCGCCCGTGGTGCAGCACCGGCTCTCCGCCGTGCAGCAACGGCTCGGGGTCGCCGAGCAGGACCTTGACCATCCTCCTGCTGCGGTCCCGTGCAGCCGGGGCAGCGCGTCGCGGCCGGTGAAGCCGCCGGGCTTGTCGATCGCCACCGCGAAGGTGAGGCCGGCGCTGATCGGGTCGTCGGTGTTCTCGATGTCGACCCCGTAGTCGCGGTACCCCTTCTCCAGCCGCAGGCTCTCCATCGCCGCGAGCCCGACCGGCCGCAGCCGGAGATCCTCTCCCGCCTCGAACAGGGCCTCCCACACGCTGATCGCCTGATCCGCCGGCACGTGCAGCTCCCAGCCCAGCTCGCCGACGTAGGTGACCCGCAGCGCCAGCACCCGGGAGTAGGCCACCTCGATCTCCCGCGCGGTCAGGTAGGCGAAGCCGCCGTTCGACAGGTCGTCCGGACAGAGCCGGGTCAGCAACTCGCGCGAGCGGGGCCCCTGCACCGACAGCAGCGTGGTTCCGGACGTGACGTCGGTGGTCCACGCCTGCGCCAGCCCGCAGGCATGCCGCAGCATCCGCTCCACCCGCCGGTGGGTGACGTCGGAGCTGATCACGAGGAACCGGTCGCCGGCCAGCCGGGTCACGGTGACGTCGGCGACGATGCCGCCGGCGGCGTCCAGCCACTGGGTGTAGACCACCCGGCCGACCTCCCCGGCCACATCTCCCGCGGACAGCTGCTGCAGCAGGCACGCCGCGTCCGGCCCGGCCACGAGGAACTTCGACATCAGCGACATGTCCAGGACGCCGACCGCCTCGCGGACCGCGCGGTGCTCGGCCGCCACGCAGTCGAAGGACGGCGGCCGCAGCCAGGTGCGCTCGGTCGGTGCCGGGCCACCGGGCGAGCCCGGGGAGAACCACACCGGGTACTCCCAGCCGGCCGAGACGCCGAACTGTGCACCGGCCGCCGCGAGCCGGTCGTGCAGGACCGACCGGCGGATCCCGCGCGCCGTCCGCGGCGCGAACCCGGGCCAGACGCCGTCCCCGAACAGCACCCCGAGCTGCTCCGGCGTTCTTTCGGCGCGGAAGCGCCGGGTGGTCTCGTGCGGCAGCACGCGCTCGACGCTGTAGTGGGTCACGTCGACCGGCGGGCGACCGTCCGCGATCCACTGGGCGATCACGCTGCCGACGCCACCGCCGAGCAGGATGCCCAGGGAGTTCAGGCCGGCCGCGACGAACAGCCCGTCCACCTCCGGCGCCGGGCCCAGCAGCGGGTGCACGTCGGCGGTGAAGCTCTCCGGGCCGCAGAAGAACGTCCGGACGCCGGTGCCGACCAGCCCCGGGATCCGCTGCATCGCCCGCTCCAGGTCGCCGCCGACCCGGTCCCAGTCGGGCGGGAGCGTGCCGAAGGCGAAGTCCGGCGGCGCGCCGTCCAGCCGCCAGGGCGCGCCGACCGGCTCGAACAGCCCGACCAGCAGGCCGCCGCCCTCCTCGCGGTAGTAGCCGTAGCGGTCCGGGTCCTCGATCACCGGTAGGTCGCGGTGCACCCCGGGCACTGGCTCGGTCAGCAGGTAGTAGTGCTCGGCCGCCTGCAGCCCGACGTCCACTCCGGCCAGCGCTCCGAGCTGGCGCGACCACAGCCCGGCGGAGAGCACCACGACCTCGGCCTCGACGTCGCCGGCCTCGGTGCGCACACCGGTCACCCGCGGCCCGGCCGGACCCGGCTCCCGCAGGAAACCGGTGACCGGCACGCCCTCGACGATCCGCGCGCCGCCGGCCCGCGCCCCGGCGGCCAGCGACATCGCGACGTCGACCGGGTTCGCCCGTCCCTCGTCGGCGATGTAGAAGCCGGCCAGGACGTCGTCCGTGCGCAGCAGCGGGAACAGCTCGGCCACCTCGGCGGCGGAGATCTCCTGGTTGTCCACGCCGAAGCCGCGGACGAAGGCCGCCTCGCGGCGCAGGGTCTCCAGCCGGTCGGCGTCGGTGGCCAGGTGGATGTGCCCGACCGCGCGGAACCCGGTGGCGTGCCCGGTCTCCGCCTCGAGCCGCTGGTAGAGGTCGCGGGAGTAGCGGCTCATCCACAGCGAGGTCTCGTCGGCCATCCCCGCGCAGGTGATCAGGCCCGCCGCGTGCCAGGTGGTCCCGGACGTCAGCTGGTGGCGCTCGAGCAGCAGCACGTCGCGCCATCCCAGCCGGGTCAGGTGGAAGGCGATGCTGCAGCCGATCACCCCGCCACCGACGATCACCACCTGCGCGCGCTCGGGCAAGTCCATGGGGCTCATCCTTGACCGGCCGCGCTGCGACGGATCACGACTCGCCCGGCGGGTCGGCGGCCACCTCGTGGACGGCGTCCGCGACCTGCCGGCAGGACCAGGCGAACAGGTCGGGCTCCATCGTCAGCGGCGGCTGCATCCGGAACAGGGGAATGTCGTCAAAGCTGATCGCCAGCACGCCTCGCTGCAGCGCGGCGAGGTGGACGGCGTGCTGGAAGTTCGGTGCGGGCCGGATCGTCGTCTTGTCGGTGACGAACTCCAGGCACGCCCAGGCGCCCACCGCCCGCATGTCCCCGACCTGTTCCACGTCGGTGACCAGCGGTCCGAGCTCGGCGTGCGCGATCCGATCCAGCTCGGCGACGTTGTCCAGCACCGGCGGGACGCCGTTCGCGCTGCCCGTGCCCGTGAGCAGGTCCAGGCCGACCAGGGCACCGGCGCATGCCGCAGGCTCCCAGGCGTAGGTCCCGCCGAGGTGCACGTGGGAGTCGGCCATGACGGCCTCGGTGCCGAGGATGGCCGCCAGCGGCTGGCCCCCGGCCGCGATCCCCTTGCCGACCAGCAGGATGTCGGGCTCCAGCCCCCACAGGTCCCCGGCCCATACCGGGCCGCAGCGGCCCAGCCCGCTCTGCACCTCGTCGCAGATCAGCATCCAACCGTGCCGGCGGCAGAGGCCGGTCAGGCCGTCCCAGTAGGCCTGGGACGGCGCGAGGATGCCGCCCTCGCCGACCACCGGCTCGATCAGCACCCCGGCGATCTGGTCGGGCTCCACCAGGTGGCGCAGCAGCCAGTGCTCGATGTAGTCGAGGTACAGCGTGTCGTCGTACGGGCCGGGCCCGCGGTGGAAGGGGGCCCGGAACCGGTTGGGGTACGGAGTGAAGACGAACCCGCTGACGTACTGGGCGTTGCCGGAGGTGTTCTGCGACGCGTCGGTGGAGTTCGCCGCGGCCAGGTAGGTGGACTCGCCGTGGTACTGGCCGAGGAAGCTGAGGATCATCGGCCGTCCCGTCGCCTCTCGCGCCAGCTTCACCCCACCCTCGACCGCCTCCGTGCCGGTCACGGCGATCGCCGCCCGGGAGATGTTCCCCGGCGCCAGCGCGACCAGCCGCTCGGCGAGCTCGATCGCCGGCTCGCTGGCCAGGTACTGCGAGATCTCCATCCCGTAGCGGTCCCACGCGGTGGTCACGGCCTCCCGCACGGACGGCGGCTGGGCGCCGTAGGGCGCCGCGCCCCAGGCGGAGAGGTGATCGGCGAAGACGTTCCCGTCGACGTCCTCGAGCAGGTGCCCGTACTTGCGGGCCAGCACCACCGGGATGTTGGTCCCGTCGCGGAGCGGTCCCTGCATCACCGCGTCCTTGCGGGCCAGCAGCTCGCGGCTGCGCGGGCCGGGCAGCGGCATGCCGACCCCCGGCCGGTCCCGGAGCGGCGCCTGGGTCACGGACTCGGCCGGCACGCCCATCTCACCCCTGCGCAGTGAAGGCGTCGAGGGAGGCGCCCGCGCCCTGCTCGCCGCGGGTCAGTCGCCGGTACACCAGCCAGCCCAGGATGATCATGAACAGCGAGGCCACCAGCATCAGCGTGGCCAGGGCGTTCAGCGCCGGGGTCGGGGCACCGCGGGCCGTGTTGTAGATCTTGATCGACGTCGTCTCGGTCGAGGCGTCCGAGGACAGGTAGCGGACCAGCACGAAGTCGTCGATCACGTCGGCGAAGACCAGCACGGCGCTGGCGAACATCGCCGGGGCGAGCATCGGCAGGAGGACTCGGCGGATGGCCCCGAACGCCGAGGCACCGAGATCTCGGGCCGCCTCCTCGTACTGCTTGCCGATCGTCAGCAGCCGCGCCCGGACGATCACCACGGGATAGGACAGCTGGAACGTGACCAGCCCGACCACCTGCGCGGTCGTCCCGAGGGTGAACGGGGTGGCCAGCTGCGTGACCATGTAGAGCAGCCCGACGGCGAGCGTGATCTCCGGGATGACGAACGACAGCAGCATGGTGAAGTTCGCCCCGGACGGCAGCCGCCCGTGCCAGCGGTCCAGGCCCAGCGCGAAGGCCACCCCGAGCGGGATCGAGACCGCGGTGGTGAGCACCCCGAGCACGAGGGTGTGGACCAGCGCCGTCCGCAGGCTCGGGTCGTGCGCAACCGACAGATCCGGGTCGGTCAGGTACCAGCGCAGCGAGAAGCCCTGCCACACGCTCCGCGAGCGACCGGAGTTGAACGAGAACAGCGCCGCGATCAGGACCGGGAGCAGCGACCAGAGCAGGTAGGCGACGGTGATCGCGGCGAGCACGTACGGCGGCCGCCAGGGATCGCGCCAGCGGGCGTACATCCGGGGGAACAGACCGCGCCACCTGCCGGTGGTCGCCCGGTCGGCCGGGGCCAGCGCGTCGCGGGTCGCCCCGATGGTGGTCACGACCGCACGTCCTGACCGCGGGTGGTGCTGCGCACGTAGAGCAGCATCGGGATCAGCAGGGCCAGCACGAGCAGTGCGACGAGCGCGCTGGCCTGGCCGGCCTGCCCGGGGCTGCTGACCGCGAGGTTGATCAGATTGCCGATCATGGCGGTCTGCGGGGCGTTGGAGAGCAGGTCGTTGGTGAAGTAGTCGCCGAGCATCGGCAGCCCGACCAGCACCAGACCCGCGGCCACACCGGGCACGCTCATCGGGAGGATGACCCGGCGGAACGTGTCGTACCGGCCCGCACCGAGGTCCCGGGCGGCCTCGATCATGCTGGGGCTGATCCGGTCCAGGGCGGCGTACAGCGGCAGGATCAGGTACGGGATGTAGCCGTAGACCAGGCCGAAGATCACGGTGGTGGCGCGGCCGTCGAGCCAGTCGACCTTGAGCGGCAGCAGCCCGTTCAGGCTGATCACCCGGTTCACCAGGCCGTCGTCGGACAGCAGGTTGACCCAGGCGAGCATCCGCATCATGTAGCTGATCCAGAACGGCGCCAGCAGCAGCGCGATCACCAGGCCGCGACGGCGTCCGGAGTGCCGGGCCGCGAAGTACGCGACCGGGTAGGAGATCACCAGGCACAGGACCATCGCGGTGGCGACGTAGACGACCGTCCGCACCACGGCCGGGCCGAAGAAGCCCTCCGGACCCACCAGGTGGCCGAAGACGAAGCCGAACTGCGTGAACGACCAGTGCAGCGGGTTCCACGCCGGGATCGGCGAACGGAAGATCGGGTCGATGGTGCCGAACGCCAGCGCCAGCACGACGTAGCCCGGGATGATGAACCAGAAGAAGAGCCAGGCGATCCCGGGCAGGGTCAGCAGGGCCCCGAAGAACGAGCCTCGCCAGGTGTGACCGGCCATCGCCCCACCCTTGGCACTGACCTTCTTCGGCTTGGCGCTGCTCGGCCCGGTCCCGCCCGGCTCTTCCGTAGCCGCGCGAGCCCGGCCGGAGGGCTCCCGGCCGGGCTCGCTCGTGCTCATCTCAGGCTCCGGCCTTGAACCGCTGCCAGACGGCCGCCCACTTGGCGTCCACGGCTGGGGACAGCTCAAGCGACCGGTAGCCGGTCGTGAAGAGCTTGGGCAGGACGACCGCGGACGACAGGTTCGACGGCACGTACTCCTGGTCGACCAGCTCGGAGGGGGTGAGGCTGACCTGCGGCGGCTGGTAGCCCGTGGCCCCGAAGTTGCCCAGCGAGACGTCGGTGTCCAGCAGGTGGTTGAGGAACAGGTGGGACAGCACCGGGTTCTTCCCGTTGCGCAGGACCAGCACGAGGTCGTTGTTCACGAGGCCCTTGCCGTCCGCCGGGAACCAGTACCGCAGGATGCCCGGGTCGACGCCCTTGGGCAGGTAGTACGGCATGTTGACCGCGTCGCCGGACCAGGAGTGGGAGACCGCGTACTTGCCTTCCGGCAGCTCGCTGTAGTGGTTGATCGTGATCTTCGGCTTGGTCGCCTTGGTCATCGCGAGCAGGTCGGCCTGGATCTTGGCCAGCGCCGCGTCGTCCCCGGTGTTGACATCGGGGTTGCCCTCGCGAAGCAGCACCATCGAGGGGGTCTCGCGGTAGTCGTCCAGCACCGAGATCTTCCCCTGGAACTGCGGATCCCAGAAGACGTCCCACGGGTTGGGGAGTTTCGCGATGTCCTCCTTGACCATGTCGGTCCGCCACGCGATCCCGGTGGTGTAGATCGTGTAGGGAATGGTGTAGCGCCACCCGCCGTCGTAGAACGGGTTGGTGAACTCCGGCCACACGTTCTTGATGTTGGGGATGTAGCTGTGGTTGAGCGGGCGGACCAGGCCGGCGAGGACCATCTTGCCGATCGTGTCGTAGCTGGAGCCGATGAAGACATCGAAGGGCACGTCACCGGAGCGGATCTTGGCCAGTGCCTCGGGGATGTCGTTGAACGTGGTCAGCTTGACCTTGACGCCGGACGCCTTGTACCTCGCCTGGAACGACTTTATCGCCGCAGGGTCGAGGTAGTCGGTGTAGTTGTAGACGTTCAGGGTCGCGCCCTGCTCCGGCTTCAGGCCCGAGGCGATGGGTGCGTTGTCGGCTGCGATCGGCCAGGTCACCGGGTGGTCGGGCGAGGCAATCTGCAGCGTCTGGGTCGGCGTGGCGCCTCCCGACGACCCGGGGGACTGCCGGGTGCAGGCGGCGAGGAACGAGGTGCCGGCGGCACCCATCCCAGCCAACTGCATGAAGTTACGGCGCGTGACCGGGCGTCGTACCGGACGACGACGTCCCTCGTCACGAGGATCGACCATCTCACCCTCCACCCATCTGTGCGGAAGACCGGCGAATCGTTGCCGGAGGGGGTTGAACGCGTCCGTGAAACGCCAGATCTAGACTGAACGTTCAGTCAGTTCTTGACAAGGGCCGTTACGGAGAAGATTGCGGATCGCAACCATCGACTGCGGCACGTACATTGCCATCACGGGCTGTTACTTCTTAAACTGAACGGCCAGTCAACGCGTCAGCGTTCATGTCAGTTCCTGGAGGGGCCCGGATGTCGCACGCTTCCCCGTCGGCACCGGCCACTCCCGGGCCCAGCACCCGCCGTGCCGCCCGAGCGTTGATCACGACCGGCGGCGGCGCCGTCCGGCTGGTCGCGTTGAGCAAGGCATTCGGCGAGGTGGCCGCCGTTCGGGAGATCGACCTGGACATCGCGGCCGGCGAGTTCTTCTCCCTGCTCGGGCCCTCCGGCTGCGGCAAGACGACGACGCTGCGACTGATCGCGGGGTTCGAACCCCCGAGCGCGGGGCAGATCCTGCTGGACGGCGTGGACCTGGCCCCGGTTCCGCCCAACCGGCGGCCGGTCAACACCGTGTTCCAGAACTACGCGCTGTTCCCGTTCAAGAACGTCCGGGACAACGTGGCGTTCGGCCTCCGCTACACGAACGCGACCAAGGTCGAGATGCGCAAGCGGGTGGACGACGCGCTGGCCCTCGTGCGGATGTCGGAGTACGCCGAGCGGCGTCCGGGGCAGCTGTCCGGCGGGCAGCAGCAGCGGGTGGCGCTGGCCCGGGCGCTCGTGCTCAACCCCCGGGTGCTGCTGCTGGACGAGCCGCTGGGGGCCCTCGACGCCAAGCTGCGCAAGACGCTGCAGATCGAGCTGAAGGCGCTGCAGGAGACGATCGGGATCACGTTCATCTACGTCACGCACGACCAGGAGGAGGCGCTGACCATGTCCGACCGGCTGGCCGTGATGGCCGCCGGGAGGGTGGAGCAGGTCGGCACGCCGTCGGAGGTCTACACCGAGCCGGCCAGCGCCTACGTGGCGGACTTCCTCGGCTCGGCCAACGTGTGGGATGTCGAGGCGCTCGGTCCCTCGGGCAACGGGACGGGAAGCGCACGGCTGTGCGAGCGCGTGGTCGAGGTCGGCGCCGGCCCGGCGCACCCTCCCGGGGCGGCCAAGCTGGTGGCGCGCCCGGAACGGCTGCGCCTGTCTCCGCTGTCCGGCCCCGACGGGGGCGCGACGTCGGCGAACGGATTCCCGGACGGCGCCCAGGGGCCCAACCAGCTCCCCGGTCTCGTCGACCGGGTGGTCTACCTCGGCGCCACCGTGCAGATCGTGGTGCGCCTCGCCGACGGCAGCGCCGTGATCGTCACCCGGCCCAGCGACGGCGTCGAGGAGTACCACCACGGCGACGCCGTCTGCGTGACCCTCCCCCCGGACGCTCTCCGCCTCCTGCCCGGCGGCGCCGAGCTGGCCTGACGCCCGCGCCCGTAAGTCGATCCTCTCGCGTCGCCGACTGCGACGTTGCCGGGCTCAAGCGTGCCCATGAGGCCGCTTCCGTCGCACTCGCGGAGGCAAAGCCCGCGAACGTCACACTCGTCAGGTGACCGGCGCCCGCCCGGCCCAGGGAACGCAGGCAGGGCCGCTAGAGGTCGAGGCGGATGCATGACGCCAGTGTGAGGGTCAGCTGTTTCGGCGGATCCCCTAATCCGCAGCGGTTCCCGCTCGGCTCGATTGTCGGTGTTCTACCTCAGCCCCAGGCGGGGCCGAGGCGCTGGCGGCAGAGATCCATCGCCAGGGAGTAGGCGCGGTCGGGGGTGACCAGGGGATCTGCGAGGGCGATCTGCACGGCGAGGCCGTCCAGGACCGCGCACAGCAGCATCGAGAAGCCCTCGACCTCGACGGTCCGGAACTGCCCCGACGCCTGCCCGTCACGAACGATGTCGGCGATCGTCCCCCGCCAGCGCCCGTCCAGCTCCTCGCGGTCCCTGGCGGCGTCCGGATGGCGCACCGCCTGGGACCACAGCTCCAGCCAGAGCACCCACGATCCCGGCAGCCCGTCCATCCCGCGCGGCTCGCAGCTGAGCCTGACCAGGTGCTCCAGCCGCTCGGCCGGGGAGGTCAACCCGCCCAGCCGGTTGGAGATCTCCGCGTAGAAGCAGTCCTCGGAGTAGCGCAGCGCCTCGATCAGCAGCCGGTCGCGCGTCCGAAAGTAGTAGATCACCAGACCGGTGCTCACCCCCGCCCTGGCGGCCACGTCGGAGATCCGGGTGTCCCCGAACCCGCGCTCCCCGATCACCACGGCCGCGGCACGCAGGATCTGCTCGCGTCGTACGTCAGCAGCCGGCTCCACCGCCATCGCCCCACCTCCGCCCCGCCCTTGTTGGCAACGGTACCAGCCCTTTAAACTGAACGTTCAGTCAGTCAGTGAGAAGGTTCCGGCACAGGAGGTCTCATGCCCGGCTCGTACGACGCGATCGTGGTTGGTGGCGGGCACAACGGCCTCGTAGCCGGCGCCTACCTGGCCCGCGCCGGCGCGCGCACGGTGATCCTGGAGTCCCGACCGGTCACCGGCGGCGCCGCCGCCACCGAGGCGCCGTGGCCCGATGCTCCGGACACGAGAGTGACCCGGCTGTCGTACGTGATGAGCCTGCTGCCGCCGACGATCATCCGTGAGCTGTCGCTGGAGCGGCACGGCTACAAGGTCTTCCCGATGGGGCCGTACTACCAGGCGTTCCCCGAGGGCGGCTCGCTGAAGCTCTACGCCGACGACGCCAAGCGGAACCACGAAGAGGTCTCCAAGTGGTCCCGCAAGGACGCCGAGGCGATGCCCCGCTGGGACGCCTGGCTGGCTGGCCTCGCCGAGGTGCTCGGCCCCCTGCTGCTCCAGGTCCCGCCGACGATCGGCTCGCGCAGGCCGGGCGACCTGGCCGAGACGCTCCGGCTGGCCTGGCGCCACCGCGGCATCGGCGTCCGCACGATCGGCGACGTCACGCGGCTGTTCGCGATGAGCATCGCCGACCTCCTCGACGACTGGTTCGAGTCACCGCAGGTGAAGGCCAGCCTCGCGGTCAACGGCGTGATCGGAACCTGGGCGGGCCCCTACGCCCCCGGCACGGCGTACGTGATGGCGCACCACTCGATCGGGGACGTCGGCGACGGGCACCTGGGCAACTGGGGCTTCCCGGAGGGCGGGATGGGCGCGGTCGCCGCGGCGATCAGGCGCTCCGCCGAGGAGTTCGGCGCGGAGATCCGCACCACCGCGCGCGTGGAGCGCGTGCTGACCGGCAACGGCCGGGCCACCGGGGTTGCCCTGACCGACGGCACCGAGCTGAGCGCGCCGATCGTCGTCACCACGCTGCACCCGAAGACCGCGTTCCTGGACCACCTCCCCCGGCACGAACTGCCCGCGGACTTCGTCACCGACATCGAGCACTGGAAGTCCCGCAGCGGCGTCGTGAAGATCAACCTGGCGCTGTCCGAGCTTCCGGACTTCACCGCCGACCCGGGTACCCAGCAGCAGGAGCACCACACCGGGTCCGTCGAGATGGCGCCGTCGATGGAGTGGATGGAGCGCGCCTTCCAGGACGCGCGGGAGGGCCGGCCGGCCGAGCGCCCGTTCAGCGACGGGGTGATCCCCACGACGTTCGACCGCACGCTCGCACCCGAGGGCGTGCACATCATGTCGCTGTTCACCCAGTGGGTGCCGGCCGAGTGGAGCCAGGAGCCGCACACCCAGGAGCTCGAGGCCTACGCGGACCGGATGATCGATTGCTACGACCAGCTGGCGCCGAACTTCAAGTCATCGATCCTGCACCGGGACATCGTCGGCCCGTACCAGATGGAGCACGAGTACGGCCTGATCGGCGGCAACATCTTCCACGGCGAACTGTCGCTCGAGCAGCTGTTCCACATGCGCCCGGCACCCGGGTACGCCGACTACCGCACGCCGATCGCCGGGCTGTACTACGGCAGCTCGGCGACCCACGCGGGCGGTGGCGTGTGCGGCATCCCGGGCTGGCAGGCGGCCCGGGCGGCGATCGGTGACACCAGGCGCGCCCAGCGCAACGACCGCCTCCGGCACCCCCTGCGCCGCAACTGATCCCGGCGTCGTGCCGGTCAGGCGGTGACCTCGGCAGCCGGCGGGGCGGCGATGCGCCGGACCTCCGGGCGGGCCGCGTCGCGCGGGCCGCGCCAGATCGCGACCGCGGTGCACAGCGACCAACCGATGGCGATCGGCACCGTGAACGCGCCGACCAGGCCGGCCACGGCCACGATCACCACGGCGCCGAGCACGACACCGACGATGCCCTGCCAGCGGGCCAGGCCGCCGCTGCGCAGGACCAGCACGCCGAGCGCGATGGCGGTGAGAGCGAACGTGCCCATCACGACCGTCGAGAGGACGGTGTAGTTCAGCGCAGTCGTGTAACGGAGCACGTCGATCCCGGGCAGCGGTTCGCCTTCCACCTTGACCAGGTGGCCGACCACACCGCGCAGCGCGGCCGAGACCAGCAGGGTGGCGGTGAACGCGCCCGACATCGAACGGGCGAACGCCGCCCAGTGGCGGGCGCGGTCCCCGGCGACCAGCAGGACGTGGTTGGTGACGACCGCGAACAGCACCGCGGTGCACGCCGCGAACAGCAGCGAGAACATCCCGGAGGTGACGTTGGCGTCCGTGCTCCACCACTGCAGCAGCTGGGCGTCGCCGGCCTGGTGCGGCACGTTGACGCTGGCGACGGTGACGAAGAACGAGACGCCGACGAGGACCGAGGCCACCGCGGCGATCCGTGCCGCGATCGGGCTTCCGGCGTGGGTCGAATCGGACATGAGAGCTCCTATCGTCCAGAGGTGCTGCTGACCGACCCAGGCT
>JBKPQU010000220.1:0-3890 GCA_046734255.1 Actinomycetota bacterium | reverse complement strand
GGAGGAGGCGATCGCGCTGCTCGATCGCGTGGCCGGCCGGGGGTCCCGGCTGGCCGACGTCCGGGCCGCGGTCGGTGCCCGCGGCGTCGTCGCCGGCGTGGAGGTGCTGGCGTGCTGGCCGGATGGCGACCGGGAGGGGCTGGTGGCGGAGGCGGTGCACTGCGCCGCCGACGCCGCGCGCAGGCTCGCCGGCTCGGCCGAGACCGCAGGGCTCGGCGACGCGCTCGCCTGGATCCCCCGGCTGGCCCGGCAGCACCCCGGCGACCCGATGGTCGCCGTCCCGCTGCTGCTGCGCCTGATCCGGCTGGCGCCGGGGCGCACGATGTTCATCCCGTCCGGCGTGCCGCACGCCTACCTCAGCGGGATGGCGGTCGAGGTGATGGCCGCCTCGGACAACGTCGTGCGGGCCGGGCTGACCAGCAAGCGGGTGGACGTGCCGGAGTTGATCGCGCTGCTGGACCCCGATGCCGCCCCGGTGCTCGACCTGGTCCCGGAGCAGATCGGCCCGGCCGAGGTCGCCTGGAACCCGCCGGCCCCGCAGTTCCGCCTCACCCGGCTGCAGGTCGGCACGGCGAACGGCGGCGGGCCCGGAGACGTCCTTCCGGATCCCTCGGTCAGCGGCCCGCAGGTGCTGCTGTGCACCGAGGGGGAGGTCGAGATGGCGGTGGAGGGCCTGACCGTGCGGCTCGGTCCGGGATCCTCGGCGTTCCTCGGCGCGAGCGCGTCCGTGCCGAGGTTGCGCGGGAACGCCGTGATCTTCCGGACCGCTCCTGGCCCGGTCGGCGTCTCCTGAGCCTTTCCGCGCCACTGTGCGGAGCTACGCCCACGCTCGATGCTCACGGCGTGACACCGTGCGCATCGGTAGCCCACGGTGTCACGCCGTGCTCAATCGGGGGCCGGGGTAGGCGCGCCACTCGCGGGGTGAGATCAGGCGCGCGGCGGCCGCGTGGTGGGGGCCCGGGCAGGTGCGGCGGCCTGCGACCGCGGAGTGCTCGCAGCAGCTGACGTGGCGGGCTTGGCCTCCGTGGCCTCCGTTCGGAGCACGAGCCAGACCGCGCCGAGCGGCGGGACCCGCAGCTCGACCGACGCCGGCCGCCCGTGCCAGGGGACGGGCTCGGCGGTGAGCGACCCGAGGTTGCCGACGCCCGATCCGCCGTAGACCTGGGCGTCGGTGTTGATCACCTCCTGCCAGACCCCGGTCGACGGCAACCCGATCCGGTACCCCTCGTGCGGGCCACCGGCGAAGTTCACCACGCAGGCCATCGGGTTGTTCTCGGTGTCCCACCGGAGGAAGGAGAAGGTGTTGTCGTCGACGTCGTTGGCGTCGATCCACTCGAAGCCGCCAGGGTCGCTGTCCCGTGACCACAGCGCCGGGGTGGCCCGGTAGACCCGGTTCAGGTCGCCGACCAGCCGCTGCAGCCCGGCGTGCCAGGGCGTCTCCTCCAGCCACCAGTCCAGGCTGCGCGAGTGCGCCCACTCGGCTTCCTGGCCCAGCTCGGTGCCCATGAACAGCAGCTGCTTGCCCGGGTGCGCCCACATGAACGCGAGGAACGCCCGGACGTTCGCCAGCTGCTGCCAGCGGTCGCCGGGCATCTTGCGCAGCAGCGACCCCTTGCCGTGCACCACCTCGTCGTGGCTGATCGGCAGCACGAAGTTCTCGCTGAAGGCGTACATCAGCGAGAACGTCATCTGGTGGTGGTGGTACTGGCGGTGCACGGGGTTCTTGCTCATGTACTCCAGGGAGTCGTGCATCCAGCCCATGTTCCACTTGAAGCCGAAGCCCAGGCCGCCGAGGTGGGTGGCCCGGGTGACGCCCGGCCAGGCGGTGGACTCCTCGGCGATGGTGACGACGCCCGGGACGCGCTTGTAGGCGGTGGCGTTGGTCTCCTGCAGGAAGGAGATCGCCTCCAGGTGCTCGCGGCCGCCGTAGACGTTCGGGGCCCACTCCCCGTCCTCGCGTGAGTAGTCGAGGTAGAGCATCGAGGCGACCGCGTCCACCCGAAGGCCGTCGATGTGGTACTCCTCCAGCCAGTACAGGGCGTTGGCGACGAGGAAGTTGCGTACCTCGGTCCGGCCGTAGTCGAAGACCAGCGTGCCCCAGTCCGGGTGCTCGCCGCGGCGCGGATCGGAGTACTCGTAGAGCGGCTGGCCGTCGAAGTGGGCCAGCGCCCACTCGTCCTTGGGGAAGTGCGCCGGGACCCAGTCCACGATCACCCCGATGCCGGCCTGGTGAAGGCGGTCGACGAGGTAGCGGAAGTCGTCCGGGCTGCCGAACCGGGCGGACGGCGCGTAGTACGAGGTGACCTGGTACCCCCACGACCCGCCGAAGGGGTGCTCGGCCACCGGCAGGAACTCCACGTGGGTGAACCCGAGCGCGCTGATGTAGCCGACCAGCTGCTCGGCCAGCTCGCGGTAGCCGAGGCCTTGCCGCCATGACCCGATGTGCACCTCGTAGGTGCTCATCGGCCGGTTGTGCAGGTCCTGACCGGCGCGCGCGGCCATCCACTCCGCATCGCTCCAGACGTAGTGGGAGTCGACCACCATCGACGCGGTCGAGGGCGGCACCTCGGTGCCGAAGGCCATCGGGTCGGCCTTCTGCCGCCAGCCGCCGTCCCGGCCGAGGATCTCCAGCTTGTAGCGCGTCCCAGGGCCGACGCCGGGGACGAACAGCTCCCAGACCCCGCTGGAGCCCAGGCTGCGCATGGCATGCCCCCGGCCGACCCAGTGGTTGAAGTCGGCGATCACCCGCATCGCCTGGGCGTTGGGTGCCCAGACCGCGAACGAGGTGCCCTCGACCTCTCCCATCGGGCCGGGGTAGCGCCGCACGTGCGCACCCAGCACGTCCCAGAGCTGCTCGTGCCTGCCCTCACCGATCAAGTAGACGTCCATCTCGCCCAACGTGGGCAGGAACCGGTAGGGGTCGTCGACGAGGTCGCCCTCGCCGGCGTCGTAGCTGACCCGCAGCCGGTAGTCCTCGACCTGCGCCTTCGGGACGACGCCGCACCACACGCCGTCCCACTCATGTGCCAGCGGGTGCGTCGACCCGTCGCCCAGCACCACCGAGACGCTGGTCGCCAGCGGGCGCAACGTCCGCACGGTGACCGCCCCCTCGTGCGGGTGCGCGCCCAGCACGGAGTGCGGATCGTGGTAGCGACCCGAGGCAACGGCATCCAGCAGAGCCGGATCCACCGGGGCGGCGCGGGTGGGTGACTTCGGCGTCGTGGGCATCTGCAAAGTCTGTCGTGCCGCGGCGCACTACGCCAAAGGCGCCGCACCGGGAACTCCGTGGCCGGAGCGGCCCGCGCCCGGGGGATCCGGGGACGCCGGGCGCGATGGGGGCCGTGTGTGCTCGCCGTCGGGCACCTGTACGCCCGGCGCACAGCCGGCCAGAGCCGCCGCCGAGCGGCGCCCCGACCGGCTCGGCAGGTCGTTTGTGCTGGTCAGCCGCGGTTGCGCCGGCGCTCCGGCGGCAATCTCGGATAGCCCCCGGGTGGGGGGCGTGTACCGTTCGCGGCGGCCCGCGTCCATACTGCCCCACGAACAAGACGCGACGATGAGGTGGATCGGGTGATTGGTTTCGTACTGGGCGGGGATGGCCTGAACGCGGTGCGATCGTGAACACCCTGGCCCGCCGGCTGGTCTGGTTCGCCGTCCTGATCGCCGCGGTGAGCGTGCTGATCAGCGGCCTGGCGGCGTACGAGCTGTTCCGGAACGCCGCTCGCGACCAGGCGGTGGCCTCGCTGTCCCGCGACCTCGACTTCGCCGGCGCGGTGCTGTCCGGCAACTCGACGCCCGCCGCCAAGGCGGACGCGACCCGCCGGATGCGGCTGCTGATGAGCCAGCGGGGGATCACGATGACCGTGATCAACCGGGGCGGCGCCGCACCGGCT
>JBKPQU010000219.1:0-4431 GCA_046734255.1 Actinomycetota bacterium | reverse complement strand
GCTCCACGAACTCCTCCCACTTCAGCGGGCGGTTGTCCATGGCCGACGGCAGCCTGAAGCCGTGGTCGACGAGCATCCGCTTGCGCGAGGCGTCCCCCTCGTACATGCCGCCGATCTGCGGCACGGTGTTGTGGGACTCGTCGATGACCAGCAGGAAGTCGTCGGGGAAGTAGTCGAGCAGGGTGAAGGACGGCTCGCCCTCGGCCCGGCCGTCGATGTGCCGCGAGTAGTTCTCGATGCCGGAGCAGAATCCGACCTGCCGCATCATCTCGACGTCGTACGTGGTGCGCATCCGCAGCCGCTGCGCCTCGAGCAGCTTGCCCTGGCGCTCCAGCTCGGCCAGGCGCTGCTCGAGCTCCTCCTCGATGCCGCGGAGCGCCCGCTCCATCCGCGCGGGGCCGGCGACGTAGTGCGAGGCGGGGAAGACGTACATCTCCTGCTCCTCGCGGACGATCTCGCCGGTGAGCGGGTGCAGGGTGTACAGGCGCTCGATCTCGTCGCCGAAGAACTCGATCCGGACGGCGAGCTCCTCGTACATGGGGATGATCTCGACTGTGTCGCCGCGGACCCGGAACGTGCCCCGGGAGAACGTCAGGTCGTTGCGGGTGTACTGCATCTGCACGAACCGGCGCAGCAGCTCGTCCCGCTCGACCTCTGCGCCGACCGACAGCCGGACCATCCGGTCGACGTACTCCTGGGGGGTGCCCAGGCCGTAGATGCACGACACGGTGGCGACGACGACGACGTCCCGGCGGGTGAGCAGGGAGTTCGTCGCGTGGTGCCGCAGGCGCTCGACCTCGTCGTTGATCGAGGAGTCCTTCTCGATGTAGGTGTCGGTCTGCGGGACGTAGGCCTCGGGCTGGTAGTAGTCGTAGTACGAGACGAAGTACTCGACGGCGTTGTTCGGCAGCAGCTCCCGGAACTCGTTCGTCAGCTGGGCGGCAAGCGTCTTGTTCGGCGCGATCACGAGCGTCGGGCGCTGCACGCGCTCCACAAGCCAGGCGGTCGTCGCGGACTTGCCGGTGCCGGTCGCGCCGAGCAGGACGACGTTCTTGTCGCCGGCGAGGATGCGCTGAGCCAGCCCCTCGATGGCCTGCGGCTGGTCACCGCTCGGGGAGTAGTCGGAGATCACCTCGAACGGGGCCACCGTGCGTTTCAGGTCCGTTGTGGGGCGCATGAGTCCTACCGTAAGCGCCCGGGCCGACAGCCTTGTTCCCAGCGCCCCGTCCTCCCTCCTGCAACTCGGGGGTTGCAGTTCAATAGAGGGATGTGCAACTCTGTGGTTGCACATTGAGTCCAGCAGTGAAAGGGAACGTCATGGTTGAGGACCGGATCGAGCGCGAGATCGTCATCGACGCACCGCCGCAGCGTGTCTGGGAGGCCGTCACCACCGCCGAGCACCTCGGCACGTGGTTCGGCGACGCGGGAGCCGAGATCGACCTGCGCCCCGGCGGCGCGCTCATGCTCCGCTGGAAGGACTTCGGAGAGGTCCGCGGCCGGGTCGAGCAGGTGGAGCCCCCGCGGTTCTTCTCCTACCACTGGGGCTGGCCGGAGGGCTCGCCGATCGAGCCCGGGCACCAGACGCTGGTCGAGTTCACCCTCGACCCGGACGGCGCCGGCACGAGGCTGCGGGTGGTCGAGTCCGGGTTCGCCGGGCTGGAGGGCGACGACGACGCCACGGCGAAGCACCACGAGGAGAACTCCGGCGGCTGGACCTCGGAGCTGGCCGAGCTCAAGTCGTACGCCGAGGGCGCGCGGCAGGGCACGGCGTGACGGAGCCGGGATGACCCAGGGGGCCGGTGGGCCGGGAGCCGCGCAGGACGACGCCGACGAGGCCGTCCTCGCGGCCTTGGCCGACCCCACCCGGCGCCGGGTGCTGGACCTGCTCGGCTCCCGCGGCGAGGCCAGCGCGAGCGCCCTCGCCGAGCACCTCCCGGTGAGCCGGCAGGCGATCGTCAAGCACCTGGCGACGCTCGAGCGGGCCGGGCTGGTCGAGGGCCGGCGGAGCGGCCGGGAGGTCCGCTACGCCGTCCGCCCGGACCGCCTCGGCCGGACCGCCCGCTGGATGGCGGACCTGGCCGCCGAGTGGGACAACCGGCTGGGGGCGATCAAGCGGATCGCCGAGTCCGAGCGCGACTGATGGCCCGACTGATCAGGCGGGCCGTTCGGCGGCCCAGGCCTGGGCCCGGTCCAGCGCGGCGCGGATCCACGGGCCCTTGGCCGCCATGTACTCCTCGATGCCGACGCCCTGCGCCCGCTGCTTGACCGCGGCGTAGGCGTCGCGCTCGGCGTCGTCGGCGCGCAACCAGTCCCGGAACAGCAGCGACGCGCGCGCCGAGGGGCTGGCGGCGACCCGCACGTGCAGGTTCACCGCCCGGCCCGGGTCGGCGGCGCAGTGCATCCGCTTGGCCGGCGTGGAGTCCCCGTCGTCGTCCCACCACTCCCCCGGCATCCGCGGGAAGCCGCCGGCGGCAAGGTCGCCGGCCAGCGCGTCGGCCTCGCCGAGGTCGTCGACGAGCAGTTGCAGGTCGACGACGTCCTTGGCCGGCAGACCCGGCACCGCGGTGGAACCGATGTGCGCCACCCCCCGCCCGCGGCCGCCGGCGATCGCCGCGACCCGGGCGACCAGCCGGGCCGCCTGGGCCGGCCAGGTGGGGTCGTAGGCAGCCAGCGTCACCAGGGGTGGCCGGGGCGCCGCCCGCTCGTCCCGGAGGTTCGCCGCGAACGGGACCAACCGGTCGTGCCACAGCCGGTCGACGCCGTCGAGCAGCGACTCCCGCGTGCCGGAGTTGTCCAGCCAGACGTCGGCGGCTGCCCGCCGGTCGTCGTCCCCAGCCTGGGCCCGTACCCGCTGCCAGGCCTCGACCTCGGCCATTCCCCGGTCGGCGACCAGCCGCCGGACCCTCTCCTCCGCCGGGGCGTGCACGACGAGCACGAGGTGGTAGCCGGAGCCCAGGTGGTACTCGACCAGCAGCGGGACGTCGTGCACGAGAACGGCATCGGGCGGGACGGCGCCCACCAGCTCGGCGGTGCGCTCCTCGATCCGGGGGTGCAGGATCGCGTTCAGCCGCAGCCTGGCCCGGTCGTCCTCGAAGATCACCCGGCCGAGGCCCGCCCGGTCCAGCGACCCGTCCGGCTGCAGGACCTGCGGCCCGAACGCCTCGGCCACCGCCGCCAGGCCCGGCGATCCGGGTTCGACCACCTCGCGGGCGACCAGGTCGGCGTCGATCACGACGGCGCCCAGCGCGGCCAGGCGCCCGGCCACGGAGGACTTCCCCGAGCCGATTCCCCCGGTGAGCCCCACCCTGAGCATCGCGGCATCCTATGTCGGGGCTGGGTGATCATGTGGCGGCTTCAGGAAAGCCCGCCACGCGCCGACTCAGACAGTGCGGCTCGTCTTCGCCGCTGAGGAGGAGCCGTGTCCCGCCAGGCCGTGTCGTTGGCCAAGCCGCGAGCGAGGGTCCGCATGGGTCTGCGGCAGCGCCTCCTGCTGCTGGCCGCGGTCGGGATGGCGACCACCGTCGGGGTCGGCGGTCTCGGCGTCGCGACGATGACCTCCCTGCTGCGCCAGGAGCGGCAGGTCGAGCAGCTGCGCAACCTCGGCGAGACCGAGCTGTCCCTGGACGAGCTGAACGAGTCGCTGCGCGCCGACGTCCTCGCCCGGGAGCCGGGCCGGCCCGCGCCGGCCGAGGCCGTGGAGGCCGCACGGGAGGACGCGGAGGAGTTGCGCCAGGTGGCGATGGAGCTGGCCGACCCGGAGGTGCCCGAGGCGGACGAGGCGCCGCTGAAGGCGCTGGCCGGTGACGAGGTCGGCTACGCCGGGCTGGCGATGACACTGATCACGACGGCGCATCCGGAGAGCCGGCTGCAGGGCTTCCAGGAGACGGCCGAGTCGCTGACCGAGCGGGTGGATGCCCAGCGGGACTCCTCGGAGAAGGCGACCGACCGCAGCCGGGCCGAGGTCGAGCGGCTGCAGCGGCGGGCGCTGCTGCGCTTCGCGCTCGCGTCCGGACTGGCCGGGCTCGCGCTGGCCCTGCTCGCGTGGTGGATCGGCCGCTCGCTGATCAGGGCGCTGAAGCGGGTCGGCGCCGTCGCACGACGGGTGGCGACCGGCGACCTCAGCGCCCGCAACAACAGCGCGGCGGCGGACGAGGTCGGCGACCTCGCCCGGGTCTTCGACGAGATGGCCGGAGAGCTGGAGGACGCCTTCCGCCGCCGGGACGCCGACGCGCAGCAGCAGGAGTTCGGCAACCGGCTCGAGCGGGCGGTCGAGCACCTGGACACCGAGCAGGAGCTGACGGATGTGGTGTCCCGGGCGATGAGCGCCGTCGACCCGAGCCTGCCGATGGAGCTGCTGATCGCCGACTCCAGCGAGTCGCACGTCAGCCGGATCAGCGCCTCCGAGACGGCCGGGGCCGCCAACTGCCCGGT
>JBKPQU010000218.1:0-20097 GCA_046734255.1 Actinomycetota bacterium | reverse complement strand
CCCCTGGCCGACTTGATACCTCTTGAGGGCATTGCTCCGAGCTGCTCACACAATTCCCGAGGTAATTCCGCCGTTATCGCGGGTTCCGAGCGCGTGATCGGCATCGGTGGTCCTAAGGTCGGGGACGGCGTGGGGTGGCTTCCCGAGAGGCGAACCGCCACCTCGACCTATCGCAGGGGGGATCACACTGTTCGCGCTGCAGTTCCACGAGTACGGCAACCCGGACGTCCTCAGCGTGGGTGACTGCGCCGAGCCCCACGCCGGCCCCGGGCAGGTGCGCATCGCGACCCGCGCAGTGAGCGTCAACCCCTTCGACTGGAAGGTCCGGGCCGGCTACCTGGACGGCCTGGTGCCGGTGGAGTTCCCGGCCATTCCGGGTGTTGACGCCTCCGGCATCGTGGATGAGGTCGGCGAGGGTGTCGACGGAATCCAGGCGGGCGAGGAGGTCTTCGGGCTCGGGTCGCGCACCTCCTCGGAGTTCGCCGTGCTGGACCACGTCACCCGCAAACCGGCGTCACTGACCTTCGAGGAGGCGGCCGCGCTCGGCCTGGCGGTCGAGAGCGCCGCGCGCAGCCTGGACCTTCTCGACCTCCGCCCCGGATCCACTCTGCTGATCGACGGCGCCGCGGGAGGGGTCGGCTCCGCCGCCACGCAACTCGCCGTTGCCCGCGGCGCGAACGTGATCGGCACCGCCAGCCCCGCCAACCACGATTACCTGCGCTCGCTGGGTGCCACGCCCACCACGTACGGCCCCGGCCTACCGGAACGCGTCGAACCGCTTGCGCCGAACGGCATCGACGCGGCCATCGACGTCGCCGGAGCGGGATCGGTACCGGACCTGATCGCGATCACCGGCGCCCCCCCGAGGGTGGTCACCCTGGCCGACTTCTCCGCCGCCCAGCTCGGTGTGCACCTCGCCGACACCTCGACGGGTAGGGCCTACTACGCCCTTGCGGATGCGGCGGCGCTGCACGGCCAGGGCCGGTTCACCATCGCCATCCAACAGGTCTTCCACCTGGAAGACTGCGCCGAGGCACACCGCGTGAGCCAGGGCGGGCACGTCCGCGGCAAGCTCGTCCTCACCGTGCCATGACACCGGTCGGAGGTGGAGGTCGGCGGAGCCGTCGTGGGAGGAGTTCCCGAGTCCTCTCGGCGGCACCCACGGAGGTGAGCCGGCGGGGCGTCAGGCCCGGTGCCGAGCCAGCCGGTAGAGGTCGACCAGCTCGGTCGTGGTCGTCGCGTCCCGCGGGCCCTTGTCGTCCCGCCAGCGGCCGGTGAACCGCGGGAACCGCATCGCCAGCCCCGAGTCCTCCTTCAGCTGGCCCCAGCCGGCGGTGGCGTTCGGCGAGAGGGTGAGCTCGGCGCTGAGCACCTCCAGCACGAGGCCCGGCTCGAACCACACGTCGGCCGGCTGGCGTGCGTCCACCAGCGCCGGCTTTTCGTCCCGGCCGAACCCGGCCAGCCGCGTCGACAGCTCGGCAAGGTCGGCGTCGGAGAACCCGGTGCCACACTTGCCGACCGTGCGGAACACGTCCGCGGCCGGGTCGTACGCGGCCAGGAGCACCGCCCCGTACAGCCCGCGGCGGCGGCCGCGGCCGGTGAACGCCCCGACCACGACCAGATCGACGGTGTCGGACAGCTCGCTGCGGTAGTCCCGCTTGAGTTTGATCCACTGCCAGCCGCGGGCGCCGGCTCGGTAGCCCGAGTCGGGCCCGATCGACTTGCAGATCAGGCCCTCGCAGCCCTCCGCGATCGCCTGCTCGAACGCGGCGTCGAGCGCCTCCGGCGTGCTCACGTCGACCGCGGTGGTCAGCCGGATCCGGTCGGAGCGGGTCAATGCGCGCGCGAGTCGCGCCCGGCGTTGTGGGTACGGGTCTCTGGTCAGGTCCTCGCCGTCCGCGTAGAGCAGGTCGAAGCAGAACAGGCTCACCGGCACGTCGCGGACCGCCTCGGAGATGCCGTACTTGCGCCGGCGGAACATGACCTCCTGGAACGGCCGCAGCTCCCCGGCCGCCGCGTCGTACGCGACCGCTTCGCCCTCGAGGATCGCGGCCCGCGGGCCGAGCGCGGCGCCGAGCGCCTCCACCAGGTCGGGGAACTGGTCGTTGATCCGCTCCAGACCACGCGTGAACAGCTCGATCTCGCCATCGGCGGTTCGGTGGGCCTGGATTCGGACGCCGTCGTACTTGTACTCGGCCGCGCACCCGCCGCCCAGCCGGGCGAGGATCTCGTCGGCCTCGGCGAGTCGCTGGGCGAGCATGACCCTCACCGGATTGCCCGGCCTCACCTCCATCGCCTCGACCGCCGGCAGCCCGCGGCGGGCCAGCGTCTCGGCGACCACGCCGAGGTCGCAGCAGATGTTGTAGGCCCGCTCCAGCACCGGGCGGTCCGCCTTGCCGCCGGCGTGCACCCGGACCAGGGCGTCGAGGATCGTCGGCGTGCCGATGCCGAGCCGGAGGTTCCTCGTGACCAGGCGCAGCACGTACCGCGCCTCCAGCGGGGTGGCCCGGCCGAGCAGCCCGGCCAGCAGGTCGAGCTTGCGGCCCTGGGAACCCGTGCCCTCCGCCGCGGCGATCTCGTGCAGCGTGTCGACGACCTCGGCAACGGTCAGGCTCGGACTGCGGTCGTCGGGCAGCATCGCCTCCGCGGCTTCGCCGAGATCCCCCTGGCTGCGTACCGTCGCGGCGACCGCGTCCGGCTCGCGGCCGACCGCGACGGCGACCGCCCGGATGGCCAGCTTCTCGGCCAGCCCGAGGTCGATCCCGGCGAACTCCGGCGCGATCAGGCTCTGGCACAGGTAGCAGACCCGGGCCAGCTCGTCGTCCGGCGTGGCCTGGATCAGCTCAGCCAGCCGGTCGACGAGCGCCAGTCGGCCGGACGCTGCCTCGAGATCCTGGTATGCCTCGGCCACCGTCACGTACTTCACGCGCGTCCTCCCTCGCCCTGATGATGACCCAGGGGTACGACAAGTCCTCCCGACAGCGTGCCGTAGAGGGCGCTCGTCCCGGCGCTCTGGACGCGACGCCGCACGCCGTCGAGGCTGCAGGGCATGCAGACAGCCTCGCCCCATCCGCGCGGCGCGGCCCGGGGCGGGGCCACGCTGACCGACTGGCTCACCCCCGAGCACATCGCCTGGTCGGTCCGGCATACCCGCGAGCTCATGCCGACCGAGCGGATCCGCTCAGCAGCGCAGCCGCGTGCGTTGCCCGAGCGGCTCGATCTTTCACTGCTCGATCTCGGGATCGAGGCCCACGACGGCCCGGTGGCGCTGCGGGACCTCCTGCACGACCGCCAGCGGGACGCCCTCGTCGCCGTCGCGAGGGGTCAGGTGGTGCTCGAGTGGCTCGCCCCAGGCATCCGGACCGACGAGCAGCACCTCCTGTTCAGCGTCACCAAGTCGGTGACGGGCACGCTGGCGTGCGCGCTCGCATCGCGCGGGCTGCTGGATCCGTCCGCCCCCGCCGCCGACGTGGTGCCGGAGATCGCGGGGTCGGCGTTGGCCGGCGCGACCATCCGGCAGCTCATGGACATGGAGGCATCGTTCTCGTTCGTCGAGGACTACTCACCCGGTCCCGACATCACGGCGTACCGCCGTGCGGCAGGCGGGTATCCCGCACCGCCGGACGCGCCTGCCCTGAAGGAGTACCTCGCGACCCGGGAGCCGGACGGGCGGCACGGCGAGCGGTTCCGTTACCTGTCACCGACCGTCGACCTCTTGGGCTGGGCGTGCGCGAACGCTGCCGGCACGACCTGGGCCGAGGCGGTCGGGACGTACCTGTGGCAACCCTCCGGCGCTGAACGCTCAGCTCATGTGACGCTCGACCGCGAGGGCACCCCGCGTGCGGCCGGCGGGATGAGCGCCCCGCCCCGCGACCTCGCAAGATTCGGACTGCTGCTCGCGGAGCGCCGCACCGATGTCGTCTCGGCGCAGCTGTTCGACGACATCCTGCGCGGCGGCCACCGCGAGCAGTGGGCCCGCGGCGACTTCTCGTCGATGTGGGCGGAGGGTGCCTACCGCGCATGCTGGTACGCGCCGAACATCGACCCGGACGTCGTCGTCGGCATCGGCATCCACGGACAGATGCTCTACGTCGACGTACCGCGGCAGGTCGTCGTCGTCGTGGTGTCGTCCTGGTCAGAGCCCGACGACGACGACTGGCACCTCGACAACCACGCCGTGTGCCGCACCCTCGCGCGCGCCCTGGCCTGACGGCTCACGCCGCGTCGGCACCGTGTAGATGTGCCTGTCGACGCATCGGGTCTTCATGTGCTCGACCGGCCCCGCGGTGGAGGCGAACTCCCACACGTCGAGCACCTCCGCCGGTGCCCGGCAGTCATCGTCCGGGCATCTCACCGTGTCCATGGCAATCTCCCTCACCCCTGTTCGCGATGCCGTACACATCGAGTGGGTCGAGGCTGCGCGCTGCGCGGGCCGGGCGGCATCGGGCGTGGCATCCCTGTCTTTCGGCGGCCTCGCCTGAGCGAATCGCGGCCGGGACTCCCAGCACGGCGCGCGGCTGCCGCACCGTCCGAGACCGTGAATCCGCGTCGCCCTCGTGGTTACGATCAGCGACATGGTGGCCGGCGCCGGGCTCGCGCCCCCGCTGCTGGAGCGGGACGCGGAGCTCGCGCGGCTGAATGCCCTGCTGGAGCAGACATCCGCGGGGAGCGGGTCGGTCGTGGCCATCAGCGGATCGGCCGGGATCGGAAAGACGGAGCTGCTGACGGCGTTGCAGCGCCTCGCGGCGGAGCGTGGGTTCCGAGTGCTGCGGGCCCGGGGCCGCGAGCTCGAGGCCGACATGGCCTTCTCGGTGGTACGCCAGCTGCTGGAACAGCCGGTGCTGTCGGCCTCGGCGGGCGAACGGCGCCGGCTCCTCGCCGGTCCGGCCCGGGTCGGAGCCGGCGCGCTGGGCCTGGCGGCCGGTGACTCCCGGGTCTCGGGATTCGCCGCCGTGCACGGCTTGTACTGGCTGTGCGTGAACCTCGCCGAACGCGCGCCGTTGCTGGTGACGGTGGACGACCTGCAATGGGTCGACGGCCCGTCGCTCTCGTGGCTGGGCTACCTCGGGCCTCGCTCCGCCGACTCTCCGATGCTGGTGGTCCTGACCGTGCGCGAGGGTGATCCGCGCGGACGAGCGAATTCGATCGCGGCGGCGGGCGACTCCTCGGTGCACCGCATGGGGCTGTCGGCCCTGAGCCTGGCGAGCGTCGCCGGGCTGGTCCGCGCGGAGCTGGGGCCGGCGGCCGGCGCGGAGTTCTGCTCCGCGTGCTGCGAGCTGTCGGGCGGCAATCCGCTGTATGTCCGGGAGTTGCTGGCCGCTGCGCGCAACGAGGGGCTCTCCGGGGCCGAGGACAACCTTCCCGCGTTACGCGCGCTGGCCTCCTCCGCGGTGGGAGCCCTGGCGTTGGGTCGCCTGACCCGGCTGGGACCGGAAGCGGTCTCGCTGGCGCAGGCCTTGGCGGTGCTCGGATCGCAGACCGAGGTCGGTGTCGCGGCAGAGCTGGCGGAGCTGGAGCCGGCGGCCGCGGAGCTCACCGCCGACCGGCTCGCGGCGGCTCAGATCCTCGCGCCGGCACGACCTCTCGACTTCTTCCACCCGCTGATCGGCGAGGCCGTCTACGAAGACCTGGCGCTGGGCGCACGGCGACTGGCCCACCGGCGGGCGGCAGCGATTCTCGACCGGGCAGGTTCCGCTGACCGCGTCGCCGCCCATCTGCTCGGCACCGGGCCCAGCGGTGATGCCTGGGTCGTCGATCGACTGAGTGCGGCAGCCGAGGATGCCTGGGAGCGCGGCGCGGCCGAAGTCGCCGTGAGCTACCTTCGGCGGGCTCTGGCGGAGCCGGCAGCGGCCGCGGAGCGTCCTGCGCTCATCCGACGGCTGGGAGTCGCGGAATGGGCCGCAGGCGACCCGGCGGCGATCGGCCACCTGGAGGAGGCGCTGAACGAGGCCCGCGACGCGACCGCGATCGCCGCGGCTGCGGCACCGCTGGCGAACGCGTACATCATCTCCGACCAGGCGGACACCGCTGTGGCGGTGCTGCAGCGAACCATCGCCCGGATACGGCCGACAGACCCGCGGCGGGCGTTGCGGCTGGACGGCGCAACAGCGCTCGCCGGTCTGATGGACGACCGCACCGCGCCCGCCGCGCTCCGCGCGGTGGACCGGCTGGAGGCAGGCCTGGACGAGTCGGCCGACCCACCGGCCCGCGTTCTCGTCGTCATCGCGCACACGGCGATGAGGCGTGCGCGGTCCCCGGACGAGGCCGAGGAGCTGGTGGAGAAGGCACTCGCACGCGAGCCGTACCCGCCGAGGCCCAACGCGTCCGCCTCGATCATCGTGACCCTGCTGGGGCTGGAGGCCTTCGACAGGCTGCAACGGCTCTGCGACGACATGCTGAGGGACGCCCGGCGGCGGTCGGCCGTGCAGGAGCTGATGGGGATCGCCAGCTTCTCGGCCTGGGCCCTGTACCGGCGCGGAGAGCTCGCCGATGCCGAGGCCCAGGCGCGCTGGGCGCTCGAACACGCGACCGGGATCTGGGCGATCGACGCGCTCGCGCACCTGGTCGAGACGCTGGTCGAGCGAGACGAGCTGGACGACGCCGACGCCGAACTGCAGCGGAGGACCCCGCCGCTGGACTCCCACACGGTCGTGGTCGCCGCCTACCTCATGGCGCGCGGCCAGCTGCGGATGGCTCAGGGGCGAGGCAGGGAAGGTCTGCACGACTTCCTGGCCTGCGGCGCGCGATGCGAGCGGCTGGGCATCGTCGAGGCCCCGTACAACTGGCGCTCGGAGGCGGCGGTCGCCCATGCCGTGCTCGGCGATGCCGCCGAGGCACGCCGGCTGGCCCGCGCGGCGGTCGAGGTGGCACGCGAGTTCGGACGGCCCCGAGCGCTGGGTGTCGCGCTGCGGGCGGAGGGCCTGGTCGAGGGTGGGGAGCGAGGTCTCGGCCTGCTCAGCGAGGCGGTGGAGGTCCTCGAGCGCTCGCGGGCACCGGTCGAGCTGGCCCGCGCGCTCACCGACCACGGTGCGGCGCTGCGCCGTGCGGGACGGCGCGCCGAGGCGCGGGCCCAGCTGGAGCGGGGACTTGACCTGGCCCATCACTGGGGCGCGCGCCGCATTGCCGGGCAGGCCAGGGCGGAGCTGATCGCGGCAGGCGCCAAGCCGCGCCGCGACGCGATCACCGGCCGCGACGCCCTGACGGCCAGCGAGCTGCGCGTCGCCAGGCTCGCTGCCGAGGGCAAGACCAACCGCGAGATTGCGCAGGCGCTGTTCATCACGACGAAGACGGCATCGGCGCACCTCAGCCGGGCCTACCGGAAACTCGACATCACCCGGCGCAGCCAGCTGGCCGAGGCGCTGGTCAGCAAGACGCCCTCCGCCGGCAGCCGTGAGGCCCGGATCTCCTAAAGGCGCGGATTTCCTCAGGCACCGGCGGGAAAGGATGGGGATGCGGTGCCCGATGCCGCGTCGCCGGCCGGCTCGCAGACTCGACTCGTGTCGATCGTCCGCTGGTAGGGGCGGGAAGACGCGAGACGAGAGCGGGGAGACATGAGCGCCGTGATCACCGAATCTGACGCCGCGACCGTCCGGGCGCAGCGGACGCCCGACATACCCGACCTCACGCTTCCGCAGTTCGTGCTCGGCGCCGCGTATCGGCGCGGGAGCAAGCGAGCGCTTGTGGACGCGGCGACCGGGCAGGAGATCAGCTATGCCGAGCTTGCCGATGCCGTCCGCGACGTCGGGGCCGGACTGTCCGCGCGGGGAGTACGCCGCGGCGATGTGCTCGGCCTGTGCGCGCCCAATTGCATCGAGTTCGCGGTCACCTGGTTCGCGGCCACATCGATCGGCGCGATCGTCACGACGGTCAACCCGCTGTACACAGCGGATGAAATGTCCCGGCAGCTCCGGCAGACGAGCGCGCGGTGGCTGGTGACCACGTCCGGGCCGATCGAGCAGAAGCTGCGCACCGTCATCCCCGAGACGGCGATCGTGGAGACGTTCGTGATCGGTGAACAGGCCACCGGGACGGTTCCCTTCGAGTCCCTTCGCTCGACCGGCCACGCGCCGACGACGTCCGTCTCCGCGGACGACGTCGCGATGCTGCCGTGCTCCAGCGGCACGACGGGAACGGCCAAGAGCGTCGAGCTGACCCACCGGAACCTGGTCGCCAGCCTCTGCCAGACGTGGCCCGTCCACGAGCTCTCCGAGGACGACGTGGTGATGGCGGCGCTGCCGCTGTTCCACATCTACGGGCTGCAGATCACGCTGAACCTGGCTCTGCTCGCGGGCGCGACCGTGGTCATCCTGCCGCGGTTCGAACTCGAGGCATTCCTTCGTGCCATGCAGGATCACGGCGTCACCAGGGCCGAGGTCGTGCCACCGATCGTCCTCGGCCTCGCGACCGCGGACGCGGTCGCCGACTACGACCTGTCCGCCCTGCGTATCGTCATGTCGGCCGCGGCGCCGCTCGGCGGCGACCTCGCGCGCGCCTGCGCACGGCGACTCGGCTGCCGGGTCAAGCAGGCCTACGGGATGACGGAGCTGGGCGGCGGCAGCCACATCGCGCCTGACACCGGCCCGGATCGCCCCGACTCCATCGGCCCCGCCCTGCCGGGCGTCGAGTGCAGGATCGTGGACCCGGCCACGGGGACCGACCTGCCGCCGGGCGAGCCGGGCGAGCTGTTGGTGCGCACGCCGGGTGCGATGCGCGGGTATCTGGGCGATCCCGGTGCGAGCGCGGCCACGATCGACCCCGACGGCTGGCTCCACACCGGCGATGTCGTCACGGCCGATGCGGACGGGTGGTACTACGTGACCGACCGCGTCAAGGAACTGATCAAGTACAAGGCGTACCAGGTGGCGCCGGCGGAGCTGGAGGCCGTCCTGCTGACCCACCCGGCGGTGGCGGACGCGGCGGTCGTCCGCAGGCCCGACGAGCTGGCCGGGGAGATCCCGAAGGCCTTCGTCGTACTCCGGGCGCCGGCGTCGGCGCAGGAGCTGATGGCGTGGGTCGCCGAGCGAGTGGCCCCCTACAAGCGGGTGCGCCAGGTGGAGTTCATCGACACCATCCCCAGGTCCCCTGCGGGGAAGACCCTCCGCCGGCTGCTGGTCGATCAAGAGGCCGAGGATGACCGCTGAGGCCACGACGGTCGCCGTGGCACCGGCGACACGCGGTCGCGTCGACGACCGCGCGCTGGACGGGATGGTCGCGCTGGTGAGCGGCGGTGGCCGTGGCCTCGGCCGGCTGCTCGGTGCCCGGTTGGCCGCCGCGGGAGCGGCCGTCGGCCTGATCGCGCGATCCCCGGGCGAGCTGGCCGACGCGGTCGGCGAGATCGCCCGAGCCGGCGAGGTGGCGGCCGCCGCGGTGGCGGATGTCACCGACGCGGAGGCGGCGGCGGCCGCCGTCGCCGAACTGCGCGAGCGGCTGGGGCCTGCGGACATCCTCGTCAACAACGCCGGGGTCAGCGGTCCGATCGGGCCGGCGTGGCAGATCGACGCGGCCGACTGGTGGCGGGTGGTCGAGGTGAACCTCGGCGGCGCGTTCGTCCTGACCCAGTTGGTGCTTGCCGGCATGGTCGTCGCCGGCAGGGGCCGGATCATCAACATCACCAGCAACGCCGGCGTCTACCGTTGGCCGCTGCTGTCTGCCTACGCGGCCTCCAAGGCGGCCCTGGTGAAACTCACCGAGAACGTGGCCGAAGAGGCTCGTCCGCACGGGGTGTCCGTGTTCAGCGTTGACCCCGGCATCCTGCCGATCGGCCTCGGCGAGGCAGCCCTGAACAGCAGCGCCGACCGGCGGACGCCGGAGGGTCGGGTCCACGGCTGGATCCGCGATCAGCTCGCCTCGGGACGCGGCGCCGATCCGGATCAGGCCGCCGACCTGGTCGTCGCGCTGGCCGGCGGCCGGGCCGACCGCCTGTCCGGCCGCCACATCAGCGTCACCGAGAACCTCGACGCCCTGCTCCGCCGGATCGACCTGATCGAGCGCGACGACCTGCACACGCTGCGGCTGCGACTGGGGCAATGAGCCCACCGCCGTCCGGATCAGGGTGTCTGTGACAACCTTGCCGTGATGGTGATGCCGGTGGTGACAGCCTGGCGGCTCCGCATGGCGGTGGCGGCCTGCGGCACGGCAGTCGCCGTCTCCGTGTGTGGGTGCGGCGGGGGCGAGCCCACCAGCCCGGTCAGCAGCCCGGTCAGGGAGTCCGCGAGCGCGGCGCCGACCGGAACGGTGAGCGCGCCGGCGGCAACGGTGACGCCGTCGGCGGTCCCCACCACGAGCGCCGCGCCGTCCGCCACGCCGTCCGCCACGCCCACGGCGGCACGGCCCGACGTGCACTACACCTTCCCCGTGCAACCCGTGGGTCACGTCTCGTTCGGCCGGACGCATCACGACTACCCCGCGACGGACGTCTTCGCCCGGTGTGGCGACTCCTTCGTGGCACCCACCTCCGGTGTCGTCCTGGAGGTGTCCCGGGTCGATCGTTGGAACCCCGCCCGCGACGACGGCGCCACCAGGGGCGGGCTTTCGGTGACCGTCCGTGGCGATGACGGCGTCCGCTACTACGGCAGCCACCTCCGCGCGATCGCCGCCGGGGTGAGGCCGGGGATACGAGTGCGCTCCGGCAACCACCTGGGAGTCGTGGGCCGGTCCGGCAACGCCCGCTCGACCCCCTGCCACCTGCACTTCGGGATCAGCCCGCCGTGCCCCGTGGCCGGCGACTGGTGGACCCGCCGTGGCGAGGTCTCCCCCTGGCCATACCTCACGTCCTGGCGCGGCGGCGGTCAGCGGAGCCCAGCGGCCGAGGTGGCCCGCTGGCGTCAGGCGCACGGGTGCCCGCGGTCCCCAGGGCCCGGTGACGGCTGAGCCCGCCCCCAGGAACGCGCGTCACCGACCGCGCTTGGCGGTGTGACGCTGGCTCGCCTCGCGGATGTCGACGACCGTCGCCTTGGTCAGGTCTTCGAGTGCCTGCACGGAGCCGAACGGAACGGACTCACCGGCCGCGGTCGCGGCGTGCAGGGCTTCCGGAGTCAGCCGGCCGGCGACCTCCGCCTCGGCCTCGTCGATCACCGGCGTGATCAGGGCGTACCCGCCGACCAGCCCGCGAGCCTGCCGCCACGCCCGCCCGGCGGCGAGCAGCCGGGCCCCGGCCACCGGGTCGCCGGTGCGCGCGAGCGCGGCGCCCAAGAGGCTCGCGAGGTCGGGCAGGGAAAGCAGCAACCGCACCTGGTGGTTGACCGTGAGGGCTCGGCGGAGGATGCCGACCGCCGTGCCGGGGTCGCCGAGACGAAGCTCCAAGACGCCGGCAATGAACAGCACGTCGGCGAGCGCGGGTGTGACCCCGGTCGGTTCGGCCGCCTCGAGCGCCTGCTTGATGAGTTCGGTCGCAAGCACCGGATCGCCGTCGATGTACGCGGCCAGGGCGAGGTGGGCGGTCGTCGTTGCCAGGTTGCCGAGGCTGTTGTCGGCTCGGGCCCGGTCCCGCATGTTCTCGATCAGCGGGCGTCCCTCGGCGGGTCGGCCGAGGTTCAGAAGGATCTCACCCCGTTCGTTGTCGATGATCGTGACCACCTGCGCGGCCCCGGCGCGGCAGGCGTACTCCCGGGCGACGTCGAGGTGACCCAGCTCGCCGTCCAGGTCGCCGCGATAGCGGTCGACGACCGCGATCAGAAACGTGATCCACGCCAGGAGCTGGTCCTCGCCCAGGTCGATCGCGACCGCGAGCGCCGCCTCGAACGACGACCGCGCGCGCGCCAGGTCCGCGGTGACGAAAGCCACGTTTCCCGCGGCCTGGTGAAGCCGGGCCCGGAGACGTGGAGGGACGTCGTCCCCATCCGCTGCGGCCAGCCAGCGATCGGCGTCGACCAGGGAGCCGCTGTAGAACCAGTAGTCGAGCAGGACGACGACCATCCGGGCCAGCCGGGCGCTGTCACCGCCAGCCTGGAGCCTGCCCAGGGCGGCCTCGAAGTTGCCGACCTCGGCGCCCAGCAGGGACCCGGTCGCCGCGGCCAGATCGAAGTGATATTGAGGGACGAGCCGTTCGGCGAGCTCGAGGTAATAGTCACTGTGGGCCTCTTCGGCCAACTCCCGGGCGCCGCCGCCGGCTTCCGTCAGGAGTTCGGCGGCGTACTCCTGGACCAGCTCGAGCATCCAGGACCGGCCGCTGCCGTCGGCGACGACCAGGCTCTTGTCGGCGAGGAAGCCGATGATGTCGAGCACCGCACGGCCGTCGAGATCGGGACCGGCGCACACGCGCTCCGCCGCTTCGACCGTCCAGCCGGCGGCGAAGACCGACAGCCGGGCGAAGGTGATCCGCTCGTCGTCGTCGAGCAGCCCGACGCTCCAGCCCAGCGCGTCCCGGACGCTGCGCTGCCGGTCACGCTGGCTACGCGGCCCGCCGCCGAGCATCCTGAGCCGGTCGTCCGCCCGCCGGACCATCTCTGCCGGCGGCAGGATCCGCACCCGGGCGGCGGCCAGCTCCAGGGCCAGCGGCAGCCCGTCGAGCATCCGGCACACCGCCGCGACGTCGGCGGCGTTCGCGTCGGTCACCTCGAACCCGGGCATCGCCGCCTGGGCGCGGTCCCGGAACAGCTGGACGGCGGCGTAGGAGAGGACCGCCTCGCGCCCGACGACGGTGGCCGGCGGGACCGGCAGCGGCCCGAGCGGCATCAGGTACTCCCCGGTCAGCTCCACCGGGATGCGGCTGGTGCACAGCAGGGTGAGGTCGGGCAGCCGATCGAGCAGCTCCTCGAGGTCCGCCAGCACGTCGTCGGATTCGGGCTGGTCGAGCAGCTGCTCCAGGTTGTCGAGCACCAGCAGGACCGGCCGTCCCTCCAGGGCCCGCGCCGCCACATCGACGGCCGGCTCGCTCGCCCAGGCCGGGGCTGCTCCGACGGCGCGGCAGATCGTCGGCAGCGCCGAGGCGGGGTCCTGGCTCCCGGCCAGCGGTACGAGGATCACCTCACCGTCACGCGACAGCCGTTGCGCGACCTCCGTGGCCAGCGTGGTCTTGCCCATCCCACCGAGCCCGATCAGGGTGACGACGCGGACGTTCGGGTCGGCGAGGCGGGCTCGCACGAGCTCGAGGTCGGCCTCGCGGCCGACCAGCGGCAGCCTCCTGCGGCGCATGGCCCGCTGGGGCGGGGGCGCGTCGGGCGACGCGGGGGGTGCGACCGCGACGGCGTCCACACGCGGCGCGGGGGCCGTGGGCGCCTCCTGGCGGAGGATCTGCAGCTGGACCTCGCGCACGTGCGGCCCAGGGTCGACCCCGAGCTCATCGCTCAGCCGCTCGGCGAGGTCCTGGTAGGAGGCGAGCGCATCGGCCTGCCGGCCATGGGCGAACAGCGCGAGCATGAGCCGGGCGACCAGGTCCTCGTTCAGCGGGTGGGACCTGGCCAGGCGCTCCAGGTCGGGAAGGCGGTGGTCGATCCCCAGCGCGGCGTCGGCGTCGATCAGGTCCAGCTCCGCGGAGAGGTGCTGCTCGTCCAAGCGGCCGACCAGCCCGCTGGCACGGCTCAGGCCTGCGAGGTCCGGCAGCGCCGGCCCCCGCCACAGAGCCAGGCCCTCCTGGAGCAGGGTCCGGGCCTTGCCCGCCTCGCCCGCGGCAAGCCTCGCGTGACCGAGGTCCGCGAGCTGCCCGAAGCGCAGGGCGTCGACGGCGTCCGCCGAGATGTCGAGAACGTAGCCGCCGCTCACATTGCGTATCGGGGACCACCCGTCGGAGGCGAGCACCTTGCGGAACCTCGACAGGTACACCTGGATCGTGTTGACCGCCTGGGCGGGCGGCTCGTCGTCCCACAGCGTGTCGACCAGCTCGGCCGTGCTCATCAGCGAACCAGCGGACAGCGCGAGCAAACTGATGAGGGCCCTCTGGCGGGGGCCCCCCATCGGTTTGAGCTCGTCTCCGACCCGCACCTCCAGCGCGCCGAGAACCCCCACCTTGAGGGACTCGGACGCCGGAGGTTTGCTCACGCGACGACGGTACGGGCGGCCGGCCTGGTCGGGCAGCATCTACGCGCCCGCGTTCTGGCCGCCGGCCACCGGACGGCCTATCCCCGCGACGGTGAGCCTCAAGGAGTTCACGCAGCGTCCCTGGGGCCCACGGGCTACCAAGCGCCGTCCGGCGTGCCCCGCGGACCCTTTGACAAGCATACGTATGCCGCCGAGCCTGGCCGGAACGCCTTCTCGACATCTGGAGTGACCGTGACGCAGTACCTGAAGTCGGCGCCGGAGACTCAGCAGGACCGCACGCACCTGGCCCAGGTGCGCGAGACCGTGACCAGGGTGATCGCCGATGTGCGCGAGCGGGGGGACGCTGCCGTCCGGGAGTACTCGGAGAGGTTCGACCAGTGGAGCCCGGACTCCTTCCGGCTGAGCGAGGAGGAGATCGAGAAGATCGTCGCGAAGGTCCCGGACTCGGTGATCGAGGACATCACGGCGGTGCAGGCACGCGTGCGCGGGTTCGCCCTGCTCCAACGGGACTCGCTGCGGGACTTCGAGGCCGAGACCGAGCCGGGCGTCTTCCTGGGGCAGAAGAGCATCCCGGTCTCGGCGGCCGGCGCCTATGTTCCGGGCGGCCGGTACCCGCTCGTGGCCTCCGCCCACATGACCGTCGTGACCGCGAAGGCGGCGGGGGTCGAGACGGTCCGTGCGTGCACGCCCCCGATCCGCGGGGAGATCTTCCCCGCGACGATCGCCGCGATGCACCTGGCCGACGCCGACGAGATCTACGCGCTGGGAGGCACCCAGGCCGTCGCGGCGATGGCGCTGGGGACCGAGACGATCGGCAAGGTCGACCTGCTGGCCGGACCCGGCAACGCCTACGTCGCCGAGGCCAAGCGCCAGCTGTACGGCGAGGTCGGGATCGACCTGATCGCCGGCCCGACCGAGATCCTCGTCGTCGCGGACGGCGGCGCCGACCCGTTCGTCGTGGCCGTCGACCTGCTCAGCCAGGCCGAGCACGGCCCCGACTCGCCCGCCGTCCTGATCACGGACTCCGAGGCGCTCGGCCGCAGGACGATCGAGCTGGTCGAGGAGATCCTCGTCGACATGCCCACCCGAGACTGCGCCGGACCCGCCTGGCGCGACCACGGCGAGGTCGCGGTCGTCGCGAGCCTCGACGAGGCGTATGCCCTGGCCGACGAGTACGCCTTCGAGCACGTCCAGATCCTCACCGCGAACCCCCGAGAGGCTCTGGAGAGGATGCGCAACTACGGCGCGCTGTTCCTCGGCGAGGGTACCTGCGTCTCCTACGGCGACAAGGTGATCGGCACCAACCACACGCTCCCGACCCGGCGCGCGGCCAACCACACCGGCGGGCTGTGGGTCGGCAAGTACCTCAAGACCGTCACCTACCAGGAGGTCCGCGATCCCGCGGCGAGCGTCGAGCTCGGCCGCCTGTGCGGCCGAGCCGCCCGCGTGGAGACGTTTGAGGGGCACGCCCGCTCCGGCGACGTCCGCGCGCACAAGTACGGCGGCGACCCGCTCGCCTGGGCGCCGCAGGGCGTGTGAAGGGCGCCCCTGGGATGGCAGGGCCACCGCGGCGCGCGGCGGAGGACCTGCGCAGCCACCGCTGGTACGGCGCGACGGACCTGCGGTCGTTCGGTCACCGCTCCCGGACCGCCGGGATGGGCTACGAACCCGCGGACTACCGCGGCAAGCCCGTGATCGCCGTCATCAACACGTGGAACGACCTCAGCCCCTGCCATACGCACTTCAAGCAGCGCGCGGAGGACGTCAAGCGGGGCGTGTGGTCGGCCGGCGGGTTCCCGGTCGAGATGCCGGCCATGTCGCTGTCGGAGCCGTTCCAGAAGCCCACCACCATGCTGTACCGGAACCTGCTGGCGATGGAGACCGAGGAGCTCCTGCGCTCCTACCCGATCGACGGCGCCGTCCTGATGGGCGGCTGTGACAAGACCACGCCCGGGCTGCTGATGGGCGCCGCCTCGATGGACCTGCCCGCCATCTTCGTCCCGGCGGGGCCGATGCTGTCCGGCCGCTGGGGCAACACGCCTCTCGGGTCGGGCAGCGACGTCTGGAAGTACTGGGCGGAGCTGCGCGCCGGCCAGATCAGCGAGCAGGACTGGCGCGAGATCGAGAACGGCATCGCGCGGTCACCGGGGCACTGCATGACGATGGGCACCGCATCGACGATGACGAGCGCCGCGGAGGCCCTGGGGGTCACCCTGCCCGGAGCCGCCTCGATACCCGCTGCCGACTCGCGGCACGCGGCGATGGCGGCGGGCAGCGGGCGGCGGATCGTGGACATGGTCTGGGAGGACGCGAGGCTCTCCCGGTTCCTCACCCGCACCGCCTTCCGCAACGCGGTGACGACCGTCCTGGCGATCGGCGGCTCGACCAACGCGGTCATCCACCTGATCGCCATGGCGCGCCGGGCCGGAGTCGACCTGCGCCTGCAGGACTTCGACGAGCTCGCGCACACCACCCCGCTGCTGGCCAACATCCGCCCGTCCGGCAGGTACCTCATGGAGGACTTCTTCTACGCCGGAGGTCTCCCGGCGCTGCTCCGCACCCTGGGCGATCTCCTGGACACCACTGCCCCGACCGTCAACGGCTCCTCGCTGGGTGAGAACGTCGCATCGGCCAGGGTGTACGACGACGAGGTGATCCGGACAACTGACGCCGCGCTGGTCGCCTCGGACACCCTGGCCGTCCTGCACGGCACGCTGGCTCCGGACGGCGCGGTCATCAAGCCCCCGGCCGCGGAGGAGCGGCTCCTCCGCCACACGGGTCGAGCGGTGGTCTTCGCCGACTACAACGACATGGCCGCCCGCATCGACGACCCGGATCTCGACGTCGACGAGCGGTCAGTGATCGTGCTCCAGGGTGCCGGGCCTCAGGGCGGCCCGGGGATGCCGGAATGGGGACAGCTGCCGATTCCCAAGAAGCTCCTCGCCCGAGGTGTCCGGGACATGGTGCGGATCTCCGACGCGAGGATGTCCGGGACCAGCTACGGCGCGTGCGTCCTGCACGTCGCACCGGAGAGCCATCTGGGAGGCCCTCTGGCGCTCGTCCGGGACGGCGACGTCATCGAACTCGATGTCCCGGCCCGGACCCTCAACCTGCTGGTCGCGGACGAGGAGCTGGCCCGGCGCAGGGCCGCCTGGAAGCAGCCCGCGGCGAAGTACGGCCGCGGCTACGGGGCGCTGTACGTCCGGCACATCATGCAGGCCAACGAGGGCTGCGACTTCGACTTCCTCGAGGCCGGCCCCCCGACGCCCGAGCCGGAGATCCATTGATCCCCGGCGTCACCGGTCCGGGTCGGGCACGGTGATGTCCCGGACGAATCCCTCGAGCTGGTTGTTGGCCGCGAGGAAGCCCCGCAGGGTCCGCCTCGTCGCGCCGTAGTCGGAGAACTCCTCCGGCCGGAGAGCGTCGACGTCGTACGCCTTCCGGAACTCGGCGAACTTGCTGTACAGCTCGTCGACGACGTGCGGCGAGACGGGCTCCTCCAGGGTGGGGCGAGGTTCGATCCCGCTGCGGTTGAGCCTCTGCTGCCAGGCGAACGGCGGGGAGATCACGATGCTGCCACCGATGAGCTGGCTCCAGTGCATGTGGTTGCGGAACGCGGCGCTCAGGAGGCGCGCCCGGAAGCCGCGTTCCGTGTAGATCTGGTACGCCTTCTTGAAGACCGCGACCCCCGCCCACTCCATGATCCCGGGATCGACGGTGATCTTCTCCTTGTCGGCGGAAGCCTTCATCCAGTCGTCGACCCGACCGACCATGATCGTGCAGACCGGGCCCATGGTGTCGACGTCCAGCCCCTCCTTCTCCCGCCGTCGCAGTCCGCGCTCGACCGCCTCGCCGACCGCGACCGCCTGGGCGACGGTGAAGGAGACGGTGGCGTTGAGGCTGACCCCGCGGTAGGTCGCCTCCTCGAAGGCCTCCACGCCCTGCGAGGTGACCGGGATCTTGACGATCATGTTGGGGGCGAGCTGGGAGAACTCGTACGCCTGCTCGACCAGTGCGGTCGTGTCGCGGTGGAGGCGCGGGTCGGTCTGGATGGAAAGCCGCCCGTTGACGCCCTTGTGCTCGCGGAACGCCGGCAGGAGCATCTCGGCCACCTCGACGGACAGCCGCTGCACCATGGCCCACCCGATCTGGTCGTCGGTCGCGACCGGATTCGCCGCCGCGTAGGCGCGGATCTCGTCCGACCAGCGGGCCTGGTGCGCCTTAAGCGCTGCCAGCGCGATGACGGGGTTGCAGGTGGCACCCACGGCGCCCCAGCTGATGGACTGCGCGAGCTCGTCCGGATCGGCCGAGTCGTTCCACAGGCAGGTCGGCGTGGTCTGGGTCATGCGCAGGAGCGGCGACTCCGTCATGGCGGACTCCCATCCGATGGTGCGGTGTCCCTGCATTGTGCCTTTGTGAACGCCTTGGTCGCAGCGGCAGCCGGCGCCCGCGGTCCGGCTAGCCTCCTTGGATGGTCGCTGCGGACGAGCAGTCACGCGTTGCCGCACTGACCGACGCCCAGCGGAAGGCCGGCGCGCTGTTCGACGAGGTGGTCGCCCGGGGACTGGTGGTGCCCGGCCGCAGTGAGCGCGCCCTCAGCGACCAGATCAGGGACCTGGCCGGGGAGATGTTCGGCGTCCGCCGGTACTGGCACAAGCGGGTCGTCCGGTCCGGCATCAACACGATGGAGCCGTACCGCGCCAACCCGCCGGATCGTGTGATCGAGGACGACGACATCGTCTTCTTCGACTTCGGACCGATCTTCGAGGAGTGGGAGGCCGACTTCGGCCGCACGTACGTGCTCGGTGACGATCCGGCCAAGCACCGCGTCAGGGCCGACCTTCCGCGGCTCTGGCAGGACGGCAAGCGGCACTTCGACGACCACCCCGACATCACAGGCTCGGAGCTCTTCGGTCACGTGCGGGGGCTGATCGAGCACGCGGGATGGGGGCACGTCACCAGCCATGCCGGGCACCTGGTCGGCGAGTTCCCGCACGAGAAGATCGACGGCGACGACGTGGGCTCCTACATCACCACCGGGAACGATCAACCGATGCGGCGGCTCGATGCCGCGGGCAGGCGATGCCACTGGATCCTCGAGATCCACGTGGTCGACCGCGCGCGAGGGTTCGGCGGGTTCCACGAGCAACTGCTCGACATCTAGCCCGGCATCCTGTCCACCGGCGACGTCCCTTTCGCCCGCGGTCGTCAGCCGAACGTGAACGAGTAGGCGGACAGGCCGGGCGAGAGGCGGATGCTGAGGCTCGCCCTCACGGGCGTGCGGTGGGACGCGATCGTGTAGATGTTCGGCTCGCCGGACACGGCCTGCACCCGGGAGGAGCCGCCCGAGGTGATCGTGAGAGTCCCGGTCCCGCCGACGTCGAGGTAGACCTTGGATGCCTCGTAGTGCAGCAGGAGGACGGAGTCGGCGCGTGAGGTGATCGACTCCGGGCCGACCGTCCAGGAGCCGGACAGGGCGTACTCGTCGACCTCGAGTTGGGCGGGTGCGCTGAACCGGCGCGTGCCGTTCCCGTAGGACTGGGTTCCCACGAAGGCGTCCGCGCGCTCGTTGCCCAGGTACATCTCCGGCGTCTGGTCGGGGTCGGTCGGCGTGGTGTCCGTGACCTGGGTCGGCTTCGGCAGCACCACGGTCGGGTCGGCCTGCTTCAGCAGCGTGCGGATCAGGGTCTCCTCGCCTGCGTAGTCGCCCTCCCCGATCGCGACGTGCCGGACCATCCCGGTGGCGTCGATCAGGTAGGCGGCCGGCCAAGAGTCGTTGTGGTAGGCGTCCCACGTGCCGTACGCGTTGTCGATCGCGATCGGATACGTGATGCCCAGGCGCTTCGCGCCGGCGGCGACATTGGCCGGCACGCGCTCGAAGGCGTACTCGGGCGCGTGCACGCCGATGACTCGCAGGCCCTTCGTCACATACGCCGCGTTCCACGCGGTGACGTGCGCGATCTCTCGCTGGCAGTTGATGCACGAGTAGGCCCAGAAGTCGACCAGCACGACGTCGCCGCGCAGGGACCCGATCGCCTCCGGCGCGCCGCCCGGGGTGTTCAACCACTGCTGGATGCCGACCAGGCTCGGCGCCGCGCCGCAGTCCGCCAACTCCTCCGGCAG
>JBKPQU010000217.1:0-10603 GCA_046734255.1 Actinomycetota bacterium | reverse complement strand
GTCCTCGGTTGCGCCCATTGCCGCCTCCCACGGGGTCGTCCCAGGGGTCACGCTAACGATTTCGCCGCTGCGGCAACCCAGGGAACACACTGGTCGTTCCCTGGCTCAGCCCCCAGCCCAATGAGGCTTCGCGCGGGCCGGCCGCGCTCACCGATGTCTACCCAGGTCGTCGGGGACTGCCCGCGTTCACCGAATAGTCGCTTTTGCATAGTATCGTCCGCGGCTGCCTCGCGCGCGCAGCCGGCGCGAGGCGTCGTAGGGCTGCCTCGCGGTCGCAAGCGTTGGGAGACGAAGATGCCCGCAGATGACGACACCATCCGCCCGTTCCAGGTCGGTTTCCCGGAAGCGGAGCTCACCGAACTGCGCCGACGCGTGAACGCGACCAGGTGGCCGGAGCGTGAGACGGTCACTGACGACTCACAGGGCGTACGGCTCGCGCTCATGCAGGAGCTCGCGCGCTACTGGGGGACGGACTACGACTGGCGCAAGTGCGAGAAGAAGCTGAATGACCTACCCAACTTCATCACCGAGATCGACGGGCTCGACATTCATTTCATCCACGTCCGCTCCCAGCACGAGGACGCGCTGCCGCTGATCGTCACGCACGGGTGGCCCGGTTCGATCATCGAGCAGCTAAAGATCATCGAGCCGCTCACCAATCCCACGGCGCATGGTGCGAACGCCCAAGACGCCTTCCACCTGGTCATCCCGTCGCTGCCGGGCCACGGGTTCTCCGGCAAGCCGACCACCACCGGCTGGGATCCGTCCCGCATCGCGCGTGCCTGGGTCGTGCTGATGAAGCGCCTCGGCTACTCCCGCTTCGTGGCGCAGGGCGGCGACTGGGGTGCGGCCGTGACGCAGCAGATGGGTCAGCAGGCCGCTCCGGAGCTGCTCGGGATTCACTCCAACATGCCCGGCACCGCGCCGCCGGAGGTGACCGGCTACCTGCGTGGCGAGCCGCCGCCGTCCGGTCTGTCGGACGAGGAACGGCAGGCATACGAGCAGTTGATCGCCTTCTATGCGACGCACGTTGCCTACGCCCTGATCATGGGGACGCGCCCGCAAACGTTATACGGCCTGGCCGACTCGCCGATCGATCTCGCGGCGTTTGCGATCGATCACGGCGACGGAACCGGCCAGCCCGGGCTCATTGCGCAGATCCTGGAGGGACGCCTTCCCGGCGATCTCACGCGGGACGACATCCTCGACAACATCACGCTCTACTGGCTGACCAACACCGGGGTCTCGGCGGCTCGTCTCTACTGGGAGAACAAGGCGGCCTTCTTCGACGCCAAAGACATCTCCATCCCGTTCGCGATCAGCGTCTTTCCGGACGAGCTGTATCAGGCGCCCAAGAGCTGGGCCGAGCTGGCCTATCCCAACAACCTCATCCACTACAACAGGCTCGACCGCGGCGGTCACTTCGCGGCGTGGGAGCAGCCGGACCTGTTCGCCGCTGAGATGCGGACCGCCTTCCGGCCACTGCGCTAACTGGCCGAGGCCGGCGGCACGCTCAACCTGGTGGCAAGGGCGTCATCGTCGAGGCCGAAGGATGCCCTGGCGCCTTCCTCGCGATCGTCTGCACACTGGGCTCCGCAGCCAAGCACAGCTACCGCGGTTCGCTTCCGGGTGGACCGTGATCGGAAGGGGTGACCGATGGACGTTGCGGCTCTCGCTGCGCTCCTGCACGAGACGGCAGAGCATCACGGCGACTTCGAGGCGATCGCCCCGCCGCACGACTGGTGGGACTGGTACGCCGCGTACATGGACGCCCGGCAGAACGGGAGCGCCCCCGACGACGCCTCGGCGGCCGCCACGCGTTACATGGCGGAGGTCAAGCACGTCGTGGTGCCGGCCGGGTGAGCGGGACCGCGGTCGCGGCCATCGCAGGCTCGAGGGCCGAGGCACAACTGATCGCAGGGCTGCTCGAAGCCAACGGGATCGCGGCGATCGTCTCGACCGACGACGCGGGCGGGCAGGAACCGCAGTGGCAGCTGACAGGGGGCGTCCGCGTCCTGGTGGCCAGCGGCGACCTGGCGAGCGCCCAGGCTCTGATCTCCGAGACATCGGCCGAACATACTCCCACTCAGGACCAGCACCACGGCCACGACCCGGAATGACCTCGATGGGTGGCCGTGACCCCGTCCCGCAGGGGTCAGGTCGGGAATTGGCTGAACGCGGCGCCGAACAGTGTGTAACGGTTGCCGTGGGTGGGGTACCTGGCGAGCATTCCGTCGATCACCTCAAGCGGCGTGCTGGAGTTGGCCACCGTCTGGTCGAAGTCCTCGATGTAGTGGCGCGACTGGTCGAGTACACGGGTCGCGTCGTCGTCGGGGGCGTCGGGATCCCGGTGCCCGGTGATGATCGTGGACGGGTTGAGAGCAGCCACCGCCTCCAGGGACGCCAGCCACGCCTGCCGGGAGTCCGGCGTGGAGTTCCGCAGCCACATGTGGATGTTGTTGTAGGCGATGTCGCCGGAGCAGACGGCCCGTAGATCCGGCACATGCACGATCGTGGCGAGCACGCCGTCGGCGCTCCCGGTCGTGCGGAACAGAAGGGGATGACCTTCCAGGTCGAACTCCTGCGACCTCGCCAGAGCCGGCAGCACGGGGGAGGTCGGGAGCTGTCCGGGGAACCAGGAGGTCCAGTGCGCCATGACTTCGGGAGTGGTCTGGCCGCGTGCGTCCTCCACGACCTGCTGATCGCTGGCGATGAGCTGAGCGTCGGGAAAGGCCTCGAGAACCAGCCCGGCCCCGAAGAAGTGGTCGGCGTGGCCATGGGTTACAAAGATCGCTTGGAGTCGCTTGCCGGTGCCCTGCACCCACGCCGCCAGCCTCTGTCCCTCGCTGGTGGTGATCAGCGCGTCCACGAGGACGGCGTCGCGGTCGCCGGAGATCAGCGTCGAGGTGCTGGCCGGCCAGGTGGCAGGGCTGCTGTCATCCCACCCCGGGCCACCAGGTATCGGCTTGTACCCGCTATTGAAAACATCAATCGACAACGAACCGGCCATGGTGACCCCTTCACTCGATGAGGAATACGCCGGGGCACGTGCCTCCCCATGTGGCAGGCGTCAAGACCTGTCCCGGTAGGGGGCCAAAAACGCAGTCAGAGCGGCCAGTAGCTCCTCGGGAGCCTGCTCGGCGACCCAGTGACCGCAGTTGGCAAGGACCACGGCCTGTACGTCGTCCGCGACCAGCTTCATCGTGTTCCCGGGCCCTTCACCCGAGCTCTCCGCTCCGCCGATCGCCAGCACGGGCAGGGTCAGCCGCCGAGTCTTGCGCTGCTCGTTCTGCGCGATGATGGCGGGGAACGCGCGGTAGAGCTCGAAGCTGCCGCGCAGCGCGTCTGGGCCGGCGGCGAGGGTGTCGATGTAGTACCTGACCGTGTCGTCGGGCAGCTTGTTCGTGCCGGCCGAGGCGGCGAACTCAGCGCCGAAGAAGACATCCTCCCGTCCCCTGACGAGCTGTTCGTTCACTTCGCCGGGGAGCTGGTTGAAGGTGAGGTGCCAGAGGCGGGCGTTGAGCTGCGGCGGGAGGAACAGCGGCGGTGAGGGGGACACGCCGGGGAGGGGCGCCTCGGAGACAACGAGCCGGTCGAGCCGGTCCGGGTGGTCTGCCGCCAGAGCGTAGGCGATCGGCATGCCGGTGTCTGTCCCGTACATGGCGAATCGCTGGTGGCCGAGTGCGTCCATCAGGGCGACCAGGTCCCGCGCGATGGTGCCGGTGTCGTACCCGTCCTGGGGCTTGTCGGTCAGCCCTATACCCCGCTGGTCGACCGCGATCACCCGGAAATCGGGGGCCAGGGCTGGCATCAGCATGCGCCAGGCGTACCAGGTCTGCGGCCAGCCGTGCACCAGCAGTAGCGGCGGCCCGCCGCCTCCGATGACGGCGTGCTGGCGCAGTTGCCCCGTCTGGATGTATCGGCTGGTGAACGTGTCGGTGAACCCGGCTGGGAGGTTCGGCGCCCCGGAGACCGAGCCGGCGCCTTCCGGAGTGGGCATAGTCGAGGGTGAGCTCATGAGGATCCCCGTTTCGCTGAGTCGTGCCACTCCCCGATCGGATCGTGTTGGCCGCCTGCGCCGGGGAACATCCTGATCCTCAGCGGCGACCCGGGAAAGCCCGAACCGGCAGAGAAGTTCTTGCGCCCCACGAGTGTGTGGCCTTCAGTTGACGCCAGGCCCGGAGCGGAGGAGTCGACGATGACCCAGACGTACCGCACGCTGCGCGTGGACCGAAGCGATCAGGGTGTGTCGAGTGTGGTGATTGACGCGCCGCCGATGAACCTGATCGGACCGGAACTGGTGCGCGACCTGGTGGCCCTGCTCAGCCAGGTGGAGTCCGATGAGGAGATTCGGGTCGTGGTGCTGGAGAGCGCCGACCCGGAGTACTTCGTGCCGCACGTGGATCTGACCAAAGTCGCGGAGTACACCGCCGAGGCGGCCAAGGCCGGCGGGCCGGACGACGCGTCGTTGGGCATGTTGTGGCACAAGCTCAGTGAACTGCCCGTCGTCACGATCGCGAAGCTGCGAGGCCGGGCCCGCGGTGCAGGCAGCGAACTGGCGCTGGCCTGCGACATGCGGTTCGCCGCGCGGGAGAACACCGTCCTGGGGCAGCCGGAGATCGGTTTCGGTGCCTCCCCGGGCGCAGGTGGGGTGCAACACCTGGGCCGGCTGCTGGGCCGGGGCCGGGCGATGGAGGTGATTCTCGGCGCCGCCGACTTCGACGCCAACGAGGCCGAGCGGTACGGCTGGATCAACCGGGCGCTGCCCGACGCCGAACTGGACGCGTTCGTGGCCCGACTGGCACGGCGGATCGCCTCGTTCCCCGCCGAGGCGGTGCGATCCACTAAGCAGGTGCTCAACGAGCTCACCCTGCCCGGCGCGGACGCGATCCGCGCCGATGCTCGGCGGTTCCAGCAACTGGTGCGCTCGGACACCGTCCAGGCCCGCGCGGCCAGGCTGTTCGCGCAGGGCCTGCAGACCCGGGGCCCGCTCGAACTCGACCTCGGCGATCGCATCGGATCCCTCTGAGATCCACCTACGTCTTCCTCGTCCGTTGGAGCCCGACACTTGCTGGCCAGACACGTGGGCCGCGTGCGATGCTCGCCGCGCCGGGCGGGCGGTGACAGTGGCCGCGGCTTTGGCCGGCACATCCAGCCACGGGAGGCGCTGTCATGGAAGGACGCTGGCCGATGCCTGCGGGGCTGCACAAACCGACGGTCCAGCTGCCTGTCGAAGGTGGGCTCCCCGCCTTCGACGGCGCGACCGGATGGCTCAATTCGAACCCGCTGACGCCGTCCGAGCTGGGGGGACACGTCGTCCTGGTCAACTTCTGGACCTACACCTGCATCAACTGGATGCGCCAGCTGCCCTACGTTCGCGCGTGGGCACGGAAGTACCGGGAGCACGGGTTGGTCGTGATCGGAGTACACACACCCGAGTTCTCATTCGAGCAGGACGCCGACAACATCCGTCGTGCGGTCCGCGACATGAAGATCGATCACCCGGTCGCGGTCGACAGCGACTACGAGATATGGCGTGCCTTCGCCAACCATTACTGGCCTGCTCTCTACTTCGCCGACGCGCGGGGGCGTATCCGGCATCACTACTTCGGCGAAGGCGAATACCGGCAGTCGGAGATGATCATCCAACACCTGCTGGCCGAGGTCGGAGCTGGTGTCGTCGACCCGGAACTGGTTTCGGTCCACGCATCCGGTATCGAAGCCGCCGCCGACTGGGACAGTCTGGGATCACCGGAGAACTACACCGGATACGAGCGCACCGACAACTTCGCCTCGCCCGGCGGCGCCCGGCTGGGGAAGCCCCACCTCTATACCGCTCCGGCGGAACTGAGGCTCAACCACTGGGCCCTAGCCGGGGACTGGACGATGGGAGAGCAGGCCACCACGCTGAACGCGCCCAATGGGCAGATCGCCTACCGCTTCCACGCCCGGGACCTCCACCTGGTCATGGGACCAGCATCACCAGGAACCTCCACACCATTCCGCGTCCTCGTCGACGGAGAGCCGCCGGGCGCGGCCCACGGGGCCGATGTTGACAGCCAAGGCAACGGGATCCTCACCGAGCAACGCCTGCACCAGCTAATCCGGCAGCACGGCCCCATCACCGACCACACCTTCGAGATCACATTCCTCGACCCGGGTGCCCAGGCCTACGCCTTCACCTTCGGCTAGACGTTGCGCGGCATATTCGCCTAGGAACAGAGAGCGACCATGACAGAATCCGCGGCCCCCAACGACTTCGCGAATCTCCCGGCGCCCACCGAGGGCATCCTGGTGACGTTGTTCATCACCGTCCGAAAGGTGGCGCGGTCCCGAGACTTCTACTCCCGCGTCCTGGGCGGCACCGTCGTCCTGGACGAGAACCCATGCATCGTCAAGCTGTTCAATTCGTGGATCATCATGAACCCCGGTGGGCCGCCCACCCCAGACAAGCCAGGCATCTCGGTGGTCGACTATCAGCCCGGCGACACCACATCGATCTTCATGAACCTGCGGGTCGCTGACATCCAGGCCTGCTACGAGGACTGGAAGGCCAAGGGAGCAGAGTTCGTCACCCCTCCGATCGACCGAAAAGCAGAGATCCGGTGCTACATGCGGGACCCGGACGGATACCTGATCGAGGTCGGCCAGTCCACCGGCCTGCTGCACGGCCAGCGAGCCGCGAAGCGCCCGGAGGATCTCCCCGGCTGAGTGCCCACAGCCGGGCCGCCCGGGGGTGCGGTGATACCCTCACCGTCCCGACCGGGTGACCCCTCGCAGCACCGAAGGAGGGATTGTGGTGACGTCTCCAGGTGGCCCCGAGCTGGACGAGGCCGAGCGGGCCCGCCGGCTCGCCGACGAGGTGCGCCCGATCCTTGGCGCGGTGGGCTTCACCGACACGCGCATCGACGACCTGTCGTACGCGTTCGTGGTCGATCGGATCGGCGAGGGCAGCGAGGAGTTCCTCAGCTGGGCGCAGGCTCAGGGGCCGTTCGGCCTCGACCCCCAGCTCGGCTTCTGACCGCGGGTCGATCCGACGAGGAAGATCGCCGAGCGGGCATCTCATGACTGCAGCAGCTACGGCAACATCTCATCTGCACTCTTGGGCTCGGTTTGCGGTTGGTGATTCAGTGTCCGACGAACTCTGGCTGACGCACTGTAGATGCGCCGCACGTCCATGCTCTCCCCCAACGGTCTGTGATCGGACGTGACACGCCACTGATTGAACGCGAGCGCGTCACCCCTCTCGAAATTTTCCGGCCCCGAGATGTCCTGGCGCGGAAGATGCACCCGTCCAACGGTGACAAAGGGAGACAGCTTTTCGGGCCATTCCACGGTCACGTCGTTGACCGGCATCGCGTTGAGGTCCGTGCAGAGCTGGACCTGCAGATCGAAATCGAATGCTCGTGCTTGAAGCTCATCTACGAGCGTCGGATGGAACACGTCCGGTCCGCTGTCGAGGTCAAGTTCGCCATGAATCACATGCGCGGCGCTCTCGGCAGTCGGAGCGACACGAATCTTGGCGACATAGTCACCGTGACGCACTGCGGCCATCGTCCAGTACGTGGTCAGCAGCGGATTGCGTACCGGCGTCTGTGCCGCTCTCACGAACGCGAACAGCTCTTCCCATACCCAGTCCGGCTGCTCGAGCGTGCCCTTGCCCGTGAGAAGATCCGTCAAGAGTTCTCGGAATCCTTCCTTACCTCGCGCGAGGTACTTGATTACGTCGTTGCTGATCTCCTGGATGAACAGATAGTGCTTGGCCGTATTGGCAATGAATACTGGAGTGTTCTCGAGCACGAGGTCGAATGTCGTCGAATCCGGTTCGTCCTCGACCAGCTTCTGTCCCTCGACATCAAATATCTTGATCGCGAAGCCAAGAGCGGACCCAAGTTGCGCGTCCGGGCCCAGATGGCCGGAGGCACTGGAGAATCGAATCAGCGCGCCGTGGCCGCCGGGCCTGGAATAGATGCCCTGAGCATACACCGCAGGTACATCGCGGAGGATCTCAACTTCCGCCTTGACCAGGCCGATCGACTTCGCATGCGCGCCGCGGACGGCCCGCCCGGTGCCCTCGGTTCTCGGCGATTCACGGCCCTTCTTCTCCCAGAATTCGATAATCTGCGCCAACAGCTCGTCGATATGTGGATCGATGGTCTCGATCTCAGGGCTGTAGCGCACGAAATCGGAGGACATCTGTCAGCGCTCCTCCATGTCGGTGGCTCGCCGTCTGTTGTTCGGGTGCCATCTCTTCCATCTTCCTTTCGGGTTTCCCCGACTCGTCCGCTGTTTACGTTCGCGGTGGGGGGTCCGGGTCGCGCCAGTGAAGACCCTGGGCACCTCCCTGGTGATCGGCCAGGCCAACGGCCCTTCCGCCGCGCGCGCGTCGCTGGGCAGCGAGCGCATCATTCAGCGGCGTGATGGCCGAGAACCACCGCTGCGTCATGGACGTCCGCTTCGGCGACCAGGACACGCACGCCGCCTGACAGGTCGAGGGGGAAGGCGCCGGCTGACTCGTCGGGAACGAGCACGCAGGGGATTCGCGCTGTCGCCAAGAGCGACCGAGCGAACTCGGCATCTGTCCGCGTGTCGAACCTGCCAACCTCGACCATCGGGCTACTCCTTCGCATGACGGATCGAGCGTTACGCGGCGGAGGCTCGGCCGCACCAGTGAATGCCCTGGTCAGCACCCTGGGTAGCGAGAAGCACCACCGCCGCTCTTGGCGAGGGGCCGTGACTCTGACTTAAGATCGAGGCGATGGCGGGTGGCGGTCCGGGTCGCGGCACGGGGGGCTTGTACGGGCGCGGTTCGGAGTGCGCCCTGCTCGATGACGTGATCGCCGCGCTCCGCGCTGGCGAGAGTCGTGCGCTGCTGATGCACGGTGAGGCCGGGATCGGGAAGTCGGCGCTCCTGAACTATGCCGTCGCCTCGGCGGCAGACATGCGCGTCCTTCGGGCTGCGGGTGTCGAGTCGGAGATGGAGCTGGCGTTCGCGTCCTTGCACCAGCTGTGTGCGCCGCTGCTCGTAGACGTGGATCAACTCCCTCCGCCGCAGCGCGACGCACTCGACGTCACGTTCGGCCGAACCGCAGGACCGGCACCGGATCGATTCCTCGTCGCGCTGGCGGTCCTGACGCTGCTTTCGGGGGCGGCGGAGGAGCGCCCGCTCCTCTGCGTCGTCGACGACGCGCAGTGGCTGGACGAGTCGTCGGTCAACACCCTGGCCTTCGTCGCGCGGCGTCTTCTGGCAGAGCCGGTCGGACTTCTCGTTGCGGCGCGCGCGCCCGTCGGGACCTTTCGCGGGCTCCCGGAGCTGGAGGTTCTTGGGCTCCGGAACGGGGACGCCCGCGCGCTTCTGCGTTCGGTCGTCAGGTTCCGGCTCGACGAGCGGGTCCGCGATCGCATCGTCGCCGAGACGCGAGGCAATCCCCTCGCGCTCCTGGAAGTGCCCCGTGAGTTGTCGGTCGAGCAGCTGGCCGGTCGATTCGGTCTGTCGGACACCGTGCGGCAGGCGCCGCCGACTCAGCTCGAGGAGAGCTTTCAACGCCGAGTCGAAGGGATTCCGGCCGGCGCGCGGCTTCTGTTGCTCGTCGCCGCGGCCGAGCCGGTCGGGGACCCCTTGCTTCTCCGGCGTGCGGCCGAGCGGCTCGGGATCGAGGTTGCCGCGGCTGACGCCACGGATGGGCTGCTCACCATCGAGGAATCCGTCCGGTTCCGTCATCCCCTCGTTCGCTCGGCGGTCTACCGGTCCGCGCCGGGCGAGGACCGAAGGAGTGTGCACCTCGCACTGGCGGAGGCGACCGATCGGGAGGTTGATCCAGACCGTCGGGCCTGGCATCTGGCCGCTGCAGCCGTCGCACCCGACGAGGCGGTCGCGGCGGAGCTGGAACGATCCGCCGGCCGCGCGCGGGCGCGCGGAGGCGTTACCGCCGCTGCCGCGTTCCTGCAGCGCGCCGTCGGGCTGACAGCCGACCCGGGCCGGCGAACGGAGCGAGCGCTGGCCGCGGCAGAGTTGAGCTTCCAGGCAGGAGAGCTGGACACGGCGCAGCGGCTTCTGGCCACGCTGGAGTTTCACCCGCTCGACGGTTTCCAGGCCGCACGAGCCGCACTGCTTCGCGGCCACGTCGCCGTGGTTCTCGGCTACGGCAATGATGCTGCGCTGCTCCTCCTGGAGGCTGCGAGGCAACTCGAACCATTCGACCTCGAACTCGCTCGCGGGTGCTATCTGACCGCTTACGGTGCTGCGATGTCCGCCGCGCATCTCGGGCAGGCGACCGTCTTCCTCGGCATCTGCCGAGCGATCGAAGACCTTCCTCCGCCCCAGGGGACCCCGGATGCCAAGACTGCCTTGCTGGAAGGGCTCGCGCGGATGCACACCGACGGACGCGCCGTCGCGACACCGATCTTGCAACGGGCGGCGATCGCTGTCGCGCAGATGCCCGAGGAGGACGTCCTGCAGTGGGGGTGGACAGCTCCGATGGCCAGCAATGCGACGTGGGACTCAAACGGGTCGAGCGCGATCTTCGAGCGCCAGGCCAAGATCGTTCGAGGTGCTGGCGCACTTGCGGAGCTGCCGGTGCATCTCTCCGCCTTGGCGCTGGAC
>JBKPQU010000216.1:0-9223 GCA_046734255.1 Actinomycetota bacterium | reverse complement strand
CCGGCTTGTGCGATAGTCACCCCGACTGTCAGCCAGCTTGACGAGGGGGAGTGGTCATGACCACGGCATCCGGTCTGGAACGGAAGAGTCTCGACGACCCGGAAGAGGTCCGCACCTTCGTCGGCCACGGGTACGCCAATGTCTCCACGATCGGCGATGGGCCAGTGCTGCGTGCCCATTTTCAGCCCGGGTGGCGTTGGTCGCAGGACGTCAAGCCGATCGCCGGCACTGACAGCTGCCAGGCCGCGCATGTCGGTTATCTCATCTCCGGGCGGATGCGCATCCGCATGGACGATGGGACCGAATCCGATTTCGGCCCCCGCGACCTCATGGACTGCGCTCCCGGGCACGATGCCTGGATCGTCGGCGACGAGGAGTGCGTGGTCATCGACTGGGGTCCCTCGGCCGCGAAGTACGCCAAGCGCTGACGAACCCGACCAGCTACAGGGTCCAGCGCACGGGTATGTCCGGTTGGTAGCTTCGCCTTGCCGGGCAGCTCGAGACGGTCCGTCCCTGGTCGCAGCGAATCCCGCCGGTCAGCGCTGCGCGGGTTGCTGAGGTAAGCGGTTGATCACGCTTGACGTAGTCCTGTGGGGTACGACGATTGACCCCGGCGGGGTGACGCCAGCCGGTCGGGTTGACACCTAGCGTCGCGCCATGTTCCACCGAAGGAGGAATCATGAGCGCGTTCGTTCGACAGGTGTGGTTGGCGGTGCGGCCGATCACCAGGCAGGAGCGGTTCCTGTGGTGGTGCGGGACGCTGCTGATTGCGACGGGCATCACTCATGCCGTGGTGGCGGCGATCGACGGTGGGTCGTGGTGGGGCCCGGTGTCCTGGCGCAAGCCGACGGTGTTCGGGTTGTCGTTCGGCCTGCTGCTGTGGTCGGCAGTGTGGGTCATGCGTCAGCTGCCCAACCGGAGATGGGGGTGGCTGCCGGCCGGACTGCTCGGTGCAACCGCGGTGGTGGAGGTTGCTCTGATCACCATGCAGCGCTGGCGTGGGGTGCCGTCGCATTTCAACGCCGCGACGGGGTTCGACGCGGCTATCTGGTCGATCATGGGAATGACGATCATCGCCACCGTCGTCCCCGTGCTGGTGCTACTGGTCTGGTCCTTGGTGCAGTTCCCGGGGGCTGCGCCCACACGGATTGCAGTCCTGGTGGGTCTGCTGGCGGTACTCGCGGCCGGGGCTATCGGCAAGGACATGGCTGCCGCGGGCGAAACGGTGGTGGAGACGACCGGTCAGGTGCCCTTCCACATCGTGTTCGGCGCCGCAGGTACTCCCAAACTGGCCCACGCCCTGGGCATGCACGGTCTGCAGGTGTTGGGGCTGCTCGCGATAGGGCTGGAACTGGGGCGGCTGCCGGCCCGCGGGAGGATTCGGCTGATGCTGCTCGCGGCTGCCGGCTACGTCGCGGTGTTCGCGGCCGTGACCGTGACCGCGTACGCCGGCCGGGCCTGGACCACGCCGGCCCTGCCGGTTGCGGCGGTGGCCGCGGCCGGGACGGTGGGGCTGCTGTTCGCCGGCGCTGTCACGGCACGGAACCTCCTCGGCGATTCGGGACGCGTCGTTGGTCGAGACAACGCTGACCGAAACTACGCTGACCGGGTCGAGCGGGCCGATCACCGGTCGCCCTGATGAGGTGGTGGCCACGGCCGATGGCGCGGCCGCGGGGTCGCGACGGGCCGCCCCGGAGTCGCTCGTTAGTGCTGGAGGGCGGTCAGCAGGATTGGTAGGGACCGGTGCAGTTCGCGCTGCCAGTAGGGCCAGTCGTGGGTACCTGGACTGTAGGCATCGACGGTGATGGGTATGCCTAGTTGATGAAGCCGTTCCACGAACGCGGTGTTCTGGGGATACAGGATCTTCTCGATCTCTTGTGCATCCCCGTCGGGTGCCGGCCCGTCGAGCGGGCCAGGCTGCCCGTCGCCGAACGACACGAAGAGGCCGGTGTGGCGAAGCTTGGATGCGAGGTCGTAGGGGTTGTGGGCGGCCCAGACGTCGGCCTGCCGCTGCGGGTCCCCCCACAGGGCGTCTGGATCTTCGTTGTAACTGAGCAGCGTGGTGTGAATGATCTCGGGGCCCGACATGGGTGCGCCCTGGTAGCGGGTGTCCAGCACCCCGCTGTAGGAGGCGGCCGCCTGGAACATGCCCGGGTGACGTGCCGCGTACACCATCGCTCCGAGCCCGCCCATGGACAGACCGGCGATGGCCCGCCGGTCACTGGCGCGCCAGTCGCGCTCCAGCAGCTGTCGCAGCTCGGTGAGGTGGAACGTCTCCCAGCGGGACGGTGTGCGGCTGCCAGGGTGGTACCAGTCCGAGTAGTACCCGACATCTCCGGCCTCTGGCATGACCACCAGCACATCCGCCAGACCAGTCAGCTGCTCGACGTCAGTCGAACGAGTCCAGCTCTCATAGGTGTCGCAGCAGCCGTGCAGCAGCCACAGCACCGGCCAGCGACGAGTCGGCTGGGCCGCGAAGCCGCGGGGCAGCAGCAACCGCACCGCGGCGGTACGGCCGAGCGCCGGCGAGTAGATGGTGAGGTCGCGCACCCGAGGCTCTAGCGTCCGCGTGGCAACCGTTCGTGCCAGCTGCTCGGATCGCCCGGCGACCGGCGGTGTTCGCGACGCGGTGCACGCCCCCACGCAGACCATGAGCACCGCGACCACGACGACGATGCGCGCGACGGGCGACCGCCGCCGCACGCCCGCCGGGCGACCGACCCATGCATCCACCGGAAGACCTTCCCCGCCAGCGTCGGCTGTGGCCCGCACCGCGCCTCCCACCGCGGATCCGCATTCGCGATCGGCGGATCAACACAGTCTGTGCGCAGCCGCGCTCCGCCGTCCAGGTGCCCTGCCACCAAGTAGCGGGCCACCCCCACCTGGGTGGTAGTGGCAGTGGCCGATGGCGCGCGCAGCTCGGTCGCCGCCCTTAGGCGTCGATGGTGGCGCGGGCGCGGGCGGTGCGGACGGCCTTGGACAGCGTGTCGATGTCATAGGCGCCGTGGTGCCGCCGCCCGTTCACGAAGAAGGTCGGCGTCCCGGACACGGTACTGAGGTCAGCCCCGTCGACGTCCTCGGCGACCCGGGCCGCGTGGAGATGGCGGTGGAGGTCCTGGGTGAACCGCTCGACGTCGAGCCCGAGGTCCCGCGCGTAGCCGATCAGGTCCTTCGGCGTCAGGGCGTCCTGGTGTGTGAGCAGCAGGTCGTGCATCTCCCAGAAGGCGCCCTGAGCCGCGGCGGCCTCGGACGCCTCCGCCGCCACCTGTGCATGAGGGTGCACGTCGTTGAGCGGTAGGTGCCGCCAGACGTATCGCAGGTCACCGAAGTCGCGCAGTAGTTCCCGGGTCACCGGCTCGGCTCGGCCGCAGTGCGGGCACTCGAAGTCGCCGTACTCGACCAGCGTGATCGGCGCGTTCCCGGGTCCACGGATGTGGTCGTCCTCCGGATCCACCGGCACGGCAAGGTCGACGATCACGTCGGCCGTGCCCAGTAGTGCGCGGATCCGCACCCGTGACGGGAGCAGCGCGGTGAGCCGGAAGACCACCCAGGTGGCAATCGACGCGCACAGCGCGGCGCTGAGCACGCCGAGCTTGCCCTGCTCGAGCTCGGATCCCCGAAACGCCAGGTTGGCGATCAGCAGCGCGACAGTGAAGCCGATCCCGGCGACCGCACCGCCGCCGGCCACCGCCGCCCAGCCGACCGGCGGGCGCAGCCGGCCCCGGCTGAGCTTCACCACCAGCCAGGAGCCGCCGATGATGCCGATCGGCTTCCCGGCGAGGTACCCGAACAGCACGCCGAGGGTGATCGGCGAGGTGAACCCGCGGGCCAGGGAGTCTGCGTCGACCGCGATCCCGGCGTTGGCCAGCGCGAAGGCCGGGACGATGACGTAGCTGGTCCAGGGGTGGAAGCGCTGCTGCAGCCGCTCGTTCGGCGAGAGCGCGGACTCCAGTCCGATCCGGGCCGATCGCGCCAGCTCGGGAGTCGGCTCCTCGCGGAAGCGCCGGAACAGATCGCTGGCGCGTTCGAGGTCACCGCGTGCGGCTGGCGAGGCGTACGTCAACAGGCCCATGGCGAGCCCGATCACCACCGGTTCGACCCCGGACTTGGACAGCGCCAGCCAGGTGGCGACCCCGAGCGCCGCGTAGACGACGCCCCGATGAATGCCCAGCCGGACCGCGAGGAGGATCACGGCGAACAGACCCAGCGCTATGAGCAGGGGGCGGTACCGCAGCTGGCCCGTGTAGGCGACGGCGATCACGAGCAGGGCCACGATGTCGTCGACGACCGCGACGGTGAGCATGAAGGCCCGCAGGCGATCGGGGAGGCGCTTCCCGACCAGGGCGAGGACGCCGAGCGCGAAGGCGGTGTCGGTGGACATCGCCACGCCCCAGCCGTGCGCGGCCGCGCTCCCGCCGTTCAAGGCGAGGAAGATCGCCACCGGGACGAGCATTCCCCCGATGCCCGCGGCCAGCGGCAGGGCCACCCGGCGCCGCTCGCGCAGCTCGCCCATGTCGAACTCGCGGCGGGCCTCCAGACCCACCACCAAGAAGAAGAAGGTCATCAGGCCGCTGTTGAGCCAGTACTGCAAGTCGCCCGAGATCGCGGCCCCGCCGAGCTGGATGGTCAGCGTGGTCTGCCAGACCCGCTGGTAGGACGCCGGGTCGATGTTCACCCAGGCCAGCGCCGCCAGCGTCGCCACCAGCAGCACCGCCGCGCTGCCGGTCTGCGTCCGCAGGAAACTGCGCAGCGGGGTCTCGAGGTGCCGCACCCACGCCGTTCGTCCCGAGAACGGCGCCGCCGCATCCCCGGTCAGCTGGTCGGCCATCTCGGCACCGCGTGGCTCACGGCCGAATCGTCCCGCAGCGGTCCCCCCGGACGCATCCGGGCGGGGAGGTCAACTGTCGGGCACGGACGGCCGATCATCCCTGGAACATGGTGGAGGGATCACTAGCGGAGGATCCGGCGGTGCGGCGGCGAGAAGCGTTGGCGGGTGGCGGGGGCTGTGTGCTGTGGCTGGCGGGGTGCGGCTCCACCTCGACGACGACTGGAGGCGGCGGCAGGCCGGTCGCGGTCGACGAGCCACCCACTGGTGTGACGGCGGCACAGCCGCTCATCGCGCTGGCGGCGCTTCGGGTCGGGGAACCCGTCGTGGTCCGCCCGACGATCGGATTCCCGGTCGTGTTGGTGCGGGTCGGACAAGAGTCGGTTCACGCGTTCGATGCCACCTGCCCTCACATGGGCTGCATCGTTGAGATCCTGAACGGAGATCTTGTCTGCCCATGTCACAATTCGCGTTTCGTGCCCACGACGGGTCGACTGATCCGCGGTCTGGCGAGGCGTTCCCTGACACCCGTGGCCGTGCACATCACCGCCGGGCACGTCTGGCGCGGGTAGAGGGCCTGTTCTGGATCGGCGCGGGGAGACGCGCCCTATAGGAAAGAATGGGCGCCCCAGGTCGTGGGCTGAGACGGAGAGTGCCCTGGCAGGCGTGATTCTTGACAGCAGGAGCCGCCTCAGGCCAGATCCGTCCCGGGTGGATAGTGTTGGCCCATATATGTTCATACTTCACGGCACGCCCCTTGGGGCCGGTGCCGGTCCTCGGCCGGTACCCGGCTCAGAAGGCTTCGCAGCACGACGTTCAGTAGGAGCCACCCATGGACGTCGAACATCGGGCCCCGTCGCCTGCGGGCACCGCGGGTGATGAGGTGGACGAGCTGAGCCAGGAGATGGCCGGTGCGATGGTCGGGGGCGGGACTCACCCGATAGTCGAGGAGGCCAAGCTCCTCGAACGGGTGATGCAAGCCGCCGATCCAACCGCGGCGCTCGAGCCCCTGGCCGACACCGGGGGGTCTGACTCCACCGCGACCGAGCTGCGCCAGGCCCTGGATGAGCTGCGCCGGGTGCTGGACGTCGACCAGCTGCCCAGCCGCGCGCGTCGCCGCCGGGGGCCCTTGCTGCTGCTCGGCCTGCTGGTCCTCGCGCTCGCGGGGGGCCTGGCGATCGGCCAGGGCGCGCTGGACCGGTTCGACATCGCGCTGCCCTGGCGCTCCGCGGCACCGACCGCTTCATCGACCGGCACCCTGCTGTCCACGCCCTCGGCCGGCGCGGGAGGCGCGGCCGGTGCCGTCGCGCCCGCGAGCCCACCCATGGCGGAAACGCAATCCGTGCAGCCGCCGGCAGCGCTGCCGCAGACCGGCCCCGGGATCAGCACGTCCGGCACCGACGTTACGGTGACCTTCGACAACGACCAGGCCACCGACACCATCGACGTCTACGAGCAGGCGGTGTTCGCCGCGCCGGGTCTGGATGCCCTGCCGCTCAACCTGGCAGGTCCGACCTCGCTGTTGGGCGACGTCGCGGCACTGAACCCCCAGGTCAGCGACATCCAGGTGGAGCTGGACGGGCAGGCGGCCCGGGCCGTCCCGGCCGGCGACGGCACCTGGATAGCCGTCCCACGGCAGGGTGACCGCTTCACCCGGGCCCAGCTGCGCTACTCGGTCACCGGCGCCGTCGCCCGGAGCGCGCGGTCACTGCCCGGACGAGCGCAGGTCTTGGTCAGCCCGCTGACCGGCTCGCAGGCGCTGCGCGCCGGCCTGCCGGTGTCGGTGCGCTTCACCTCTGCCGCCGTTCAGGGAGTCAGCTGCCCGAGCGCGCCGCTGGCCGACTCGCTGTGCGCCGTGCACGGCGGCGACACCTGGACCGCGCTGCTGCCATCCTCGGCCACCTCGCCCATCGTCGTGGCCCAGGTGAACCTCAACCCGCCGCCCTGACCAGCGACCTGCCTGGTCGCCGCGCGACGAGCACTAGCGCGGTCGGCGGCGCGTTCGACAGCGACACGGCAACGGCATGATGCCGGCTGCGCAACGCGTCGCCGGGCGTGCTAGCGTTCCAGCGATCGTGATCCATCGGCAGGAGGTGAGTCCCCATGAACGCAGTGTCCGCAGTGGGTGCTCCCTTGCAGTCCACGATCACGCGACTGAGGTAGTCGCCACCGGGAGCGCCCGACAGGCAATTCGCGAAAGGCGACTCCCATGAACACAACACCTTCTTCACCTCTGCACTCCATTTCGACGACGGCCTCCGACCGGCCGAGGTCCGATCAGGATCGGCCGCAGGTCGACGCCACAAGGCGCGTACGCGCCGCAGGTGAGCGAGCGTTGGTCCTCGGTGGCGGCGGATCGGCAGGCAATGCGTGGTTGATCGGCATCATCGCCGGCCTCTTCGATGCCGGGTTGGATGTGACCGAGGCCGATCTGATCATCGGGACGTCGGCCGGATCGACGGCCGCTGCCCAGATAACCAGCGCCAGCCCGACCCAACTGCTTGCCGACATCCTTTCCGCTGCGCCCCAGCAACGGACTGGTCCGGTCGGACCCGACCGTGGACGCGTTCCCATCGGGTCGTTGGCCGACCATATGGAGAGAACGAGCAGAATCATCGACGCCGCTGAGGATCCGGCCGACATGCGCCGCAGAATGGGTGCGGCGGCGCTCGAGATGGATGCCGCGTCGGACGGCGCCGGGCAAACGCGGTGGCGCGCTACGGTCGCCGCTCGGCTGCCCAGTCAGCGCTGGCCGGAACGAACGGTGCTCATCACGGCGGTCGATGCCCATACCGGTGAACCCGTCGTGTTCGACCGCCACAGCGGAGTCGACTTGGTGGACGCCGTCGCCGCCAGTTGTGCCAACGGCTTCGCCTACGGAATCGGCGACAGCCGATACATCGACGGCGGCTACCGACGATCCAGCGAGAATGCCGATCTGGCAGCCGGATACGGGCGGGTGCTGGTGCTTTCACCACTCGGCGGCAGAACACGGGCGCCGCTGCAGTGGGGCATGCATCTTGCAGCACAGGTCGACGAACTACGCGCCCGCGGCAGCAGAGTCGAAACCGTCCTCCCGGACAGCGACTCCCGTAACGCATTCGGCAGCAATCTGATGGATCTGTCGACGCGTCCGCCCGCCGCTCGAGCCGGTTACGATCAAGGCGGAGCCCTTGCCGAGCAGCTCACCGGATTCTGGCGCTGACGCCCGCGCGCCCTCGGCCGTGGCGGGGATGTGTCCCGGGGTCAGACGGTGATCGCGACTTTGCCGCGGACCTGTCCTTGCTCGAGCAGCCGCATGGCATCGGGGGCCGCCTCCAGCGGGTAGGTGCGATCCAGACTCGGGATGACCGTGCCGGCCTCGATCAGGTCGGTGAGCCGCTCGAAGTCCGCGGCACGTTCCTTGGCCAGGAACAGCGCCAGACGCTGCCTGACGAATGGTGAGACCAGCGCTCCGCGCAACTGCCTGCCCATGCCGGTCAGGTTGCCGCCGTCCTCGCCACCAACGAATACGACCGTCCCTCGTGGTTCGAGGGCGTGGCGAAGCCGCCTCAGCGACGGACGTCCTGCGATGTCGAGGATCAGGTCGTAGCGGTGAGTCCCGTCGGCGAAGTCCTGGCGGGTGTAGTCGATGACGCGGTCGGCGCCGAGCGACGTCACCAGGTCGAGCTTCGCGGCGCTACAGACTCCGGTGACGTGCGCCCCGAAGGCCTTTGCCAGCTGGACCGCGTAGCTGCCGACGCCGCCGGAGGCCCCCAGAACCAGCACGTCCTGACCCGGCTCCACCTTCCCGGCATCCCGCAGAGCCTGCAGCGCCGTGCCGGCCGAGATGGGGACCACCGCAGCCTGGGCGAAGGACACGTTGGCCGGCTTCCGGGCGAGCTTGTCCTCCCGCGCCACGGCAAACTCGGCGAAGGATCCGGGAGCGATCCCGTACACCTCGTCACCGACCCCGAAGCGCGTCACCGACGAGCCGACCGCTGCGACCGTGCCGGCCACGTCCCGGCCGGACACCGGATTCTTCGGTCTCCGCAGCCCAGAGCCCAGCCGCATCACGTAGGGCTTACCCGTCATCAGGTGTTCTGTGCCCCGGTCCAGCCCAGCGGCGCGGACCCGCACCAGAACCTCATGATCGGCGACGTCGGGACGGGCGACCTGGGCCAGCCGCAGCACCTCCGAGTTGCCGTAGCGGTCCTGCACGACCGCCTTCATCGTCGTCGGCGTGGCTGTTGTGGGGTTTGTCATCGAGTTCCATCCCAAGATCGGCGATTCGTGGATTGTCATGGCGGCCTCGCTCTCGCAGTGGTGTGGTGGTGCACTGCGTCCGAGCGTGGACTCGATGCCGGTTGCTTAACCCCTGTCTCTTATACACATCTCCGAGCCCACGAGACAGGAGTC
>JBKPQU010000215.1:0-8058 GCA_046734255.1 Actinomycetota bacterium | reverse complement strand
GTGTCCGGATGGCGGTACTTCTCGCAGTCCAGGTCGGTCATCGCGTGCATCCACAGCTCGGCGCCGGTCAGCTCGAGCAGCCGGCCCGCGAGCCCGTAGTGGTCGACGTGCGCGTGCGTGATCACGATCCGGCCGATGTCGGACAGGGCGTAGCCGGCCGCGTTCAGTCCCCGCTCGAGGGCGGGCAGACCGTCGTCGTCGGGGTCCGGCCGCCATACGCCGCAGTCGACCAGCGTGACCCGGTCACCGTCGGCCAGGGCGTAGGAGTTGACGCTCTGGATGCTGTTGACCCCGATCGGCAGCGCGATCCGCGAGACGCCGTCCGGCAGCGACGTGACCGGCGCAGGCACCGCCGCCTCCTCACCCGTGCAGGCGCTCGAGCAGCGTGAACCACACCCGCAGTTCCACCCGGTAGCTCAACCGGCCGCCCTCCACGGTGCCGCTCACCCGCTGGATCTCGAACGAGGTGATCCCCTCCAGCGTCATCCCGGCGCGGTCGAGCGCCTCCTGGACCGACTCCTCGATCGTCGGACCCTCGCCGATCAGCTCCACTGCCTTGCGCACGGTCATCTGCGGCTCCCGGTCCGGTCAGGCCCGGCCACGCTCGGGTCCTCACCTCGTTCTAGCCCACGGTGTGACACCGTGCCTACCTGAAGCCCACGGTGTCACGCCGTGGCGTGCCGTCGAAGCTCACGCGGAGGTGTTCGTGACGGACGCCGGGAACGGCATCCCCGGCATCCCCGAGCCGGCGCCGGGTCGGTCGCACCGCGCGGCCGTGCTGGGGTCGCCGATCGCCCATTCGCTGTCGCCGGTCCTGCACACCGCCGCGTACGCCGAGCTCGGCCTGACCGGTTGGGGATACGACCGGATCGAGTGCGACGAGCGGCGGCTGCCCGGGCTGCTGGACCGGATGGGGCAGGAGTGGGTGGGGCTCTCGCTGACGATGCCGCTCAAGCGGGTGGCGCTCGAGGTCGCCGACGAGGTGTCGCCGCTGGCGGCGGTCGTCGGCGCCGCTAACACTCTGCTGCTGCACGGGGACGGGCGGCGGGCGGAGAACACCGACGTGCTCGGGATCGTCGAGGCGCTTCGCGAGGCGGGGGTCGCCTCGCCGTCCCGGCCCCTGCTGCTCGGTGCGGGGGGAACGGCGCAGGCGGCGCTGGCCGCCTTGCACAGCCTCGGCTGCACGGCACCGACGGTCCTCGTTCGGGACCCGTCCCGGGCCGGCGAGCTGCGGGCGTGCGCGCAACGCCTCGGCGTACGACCGGACATCGTCGGCGGGTTCCCCGGCACGCCGATCCCGGACGCCGACCTGATCATCTCTACTCTGCCCGCCAGGGGCGCCGACTCCCTGGCCGCGCACACCTGGCCCGGCCGCCCGGTCGTGCTGGACGTCGTCTACTCCCCCTGGCCGACGCCGATGGCGGCGTCCGCGGGCGCCGCCGGGTGCACCGTGGTCTCGGGGCTCGCGGTGCTGCTCCACCAGGCCGCGGGCCAGGTCCGGCTGATGACCGGCCGGCCGGCGCCGGTGGAGGCGATGCGGGCCGCTCTCGATCGCAGCCTCGCGGGCTGACGGCCAGCCCGCCGAGGACGGGTCGACGGCCGGTTGGGATGCTGGACCCTTCGAGCAGGCTGCCAAGGAGGTACACGCATGACCGCGGACGCCGCATCCGATCGGGCCGGTCGGGCCGGTCACCCGATCGAGATCCACGGCGTGGCCGGGTTGCAGCAGCGCGCGGGCACGGACCTCGGGGTCAGCGACTGGGTCACGGTCGAGCAGGAGAAGGTCGACGAGTTCGCCCGGCTGACCGGCGACGAGCAGTGGATCCACGTCGATCCCGAGCGCGCACGGTCCGGGCCGTTCGGCGGCACCGTGCAGCACGGCTTCTTCACCCTCGGCCTCGCCACCGGCCTGCTCGATCACGTGTTCCTGGTGGACGGCGTCTCCGTGGTCCTCAACTACGGCCTCAACCGCGTGCGCTTCCCCGCCCCCCTCCCGGTCGGCGCCCGGGTGCGGATGCACGTCTCGCTCGCCGAGGCGCAGCCGCTGGACGGCGGCGTCCAGGTCGTCTACCACCTGACCTACGAGGTCGAGGGCAAGCCGAAACCCTGCTGCGTGGCGGATCTGGTCTTCCGCTACTACAGCTGACCCCGGCGGTCACGGCGCTGTCCCCCACTGTCGGGGGCACGCGCCGTCGCCGGGCGGTACCCCGGACGGAGCACTAACGTGCGCGCAGTGAGCCGCACCCGGTACGCCGTCAACGACGCGCTGCGCATCGCCTACGAGGTCCGCGGCACGATGCACCGGCGCCGGCCGTGGCTGGTGATGATCCAGGGTCTGGGGTTCGACCATTCGGGGTGGGATCCGGTGGTGGCCCGGCTGCGCCGGCGATTTCGCCTGCTGCTGGTGGACAACCGCGGCAGCGGCGCCAGCGACGCGTCCTCGCGGTCCTTCTCGGTCTCCGACCTGGCGCGGGACGTCATCGCCGTGATGGACGCCGCGGAGGTCCCCCGGGCGCACGTCGCCGGAGCCAGCCTCGGCGGCATGGTCGCGCAGGAGCTCGCGATCGCCCACGCCGAGCGGGTGGACGGCCTCGTGCTCGCCTGCACGACACCGGGCTGGCCCAACGGCTACCCCGCACCGCGGACGACGATGCGTCTGATGGCGGCCAGCCGGAGCCTGTCCTACGAGGAGGGGCTGCGCCGGCACGTGGAGAACGCGCTGTCCGCGCGCACGCTGGAGGAGCACCCGGAGCTCGCGGAGCGGATCATCGAGCACCAGCGGCCCCGCCCGTTCGATGAGTCGGGCTGGTACAGCCTCGCGGCCGCCGGGGGGCGCTACTACGGCGGGACGAGGCAGTACCAGATCAGGGCGCCCACGCTCGTCCTCCAGGGCACGGCCGACACCGTCGTCGACCCCCGCAACGCCCGGCTGCTGGCCGACCGGATCCCCGGGGCGCGGCTGGTCATGCTGCCGGACCTCGGTCACCTGTTCTTCTGGGAGGACCCCAAGGCCTTCACCGAGCCCGTGATCGAGTTCCTCCGTGCCCTGCCGGGCGGCGGCCACGACCTGACGGCTCCGGCCGCCGGCGGCGTCCCGCTCGGCTGAGTCCGCCGCACCTGGGCGATGGTCCAGAATGATCCTCGGAGAGGTCGGAGGTGAGGTATGGCGGGGAACAGCGAAGATGATCCCAGGTGGCTCCAGCTCGGGCAGTTCATCCGGGTCCAGCGCCAGATGGCCGACCTGTCCCTGCGCCGGATGGCCGAGATGACCAAGGTCTCCAACGCCTACCTCAGCCAGGTCGAGCGCGGGCTGCACCAACCGTCGCTGCGCGTGCTGAGGTCGATCGCCGACGCCCTGCACGTCTCCGCGGACACACTGCTCGCCCAGGCCGGTCTGCTCGACCCGGCCGCGACGCCCGACGGCCGGGAACCCCGCACGGACACCGAGGCCGCCATCCGCAGCGACCCCCAGCTCAGCGCCGAGGAGCAGGATGCGCTCATCCGCATCTACCGCAGCTTCACCGGCCAGGGCGGCCACACCGCCGGCACCGATACGGGCGCCGACGCGGCCCCGTGATCTTGAGGCAGGAGCGCTCGCGGCATCTCGGCCCGCGCTCTGGTTGACATACTGGGCGGCTTGCGTACTATAGTTATCACGCAACCGCATCAGAGGAGAGATTCCCCCATGACCACCCTTCAGGAGCAGTACAGCGCGATCGCTCGGCAGGGCCAAGAGGCCTCGCTTGCCGTGATCGAGGCCTGGACCCGATCGTTCCAGGACGCCGCGGCGCGGCTGCCTGAGGTGACCGGGCAGTTCGACGCCAACCAGGTGATCGACCGCGTCTTCGACTTCGCGGTCACCGTCGTGGACGTGCAGCGCGACTTCGCCAAGCAGCTCGTCGCCTCCACGGTCTCCGTGGCGGAGGACGTCGCGCAGCAGAGCCGGGAGGCCGCCAACCGCGCGGCCGCCGAGGCCAACAGCGTCGTCACCAACGGGCGGACCAAGAAGCCCGCTGCCGAGTGACCTCATAGTGATCTCATGACGACCCTCGTCCGGGGGGCGGCCGCCGCGTTCGACTGAGCGTGGCGGCCGCCCTCCGGCGTCTGTCGTCCCAGCACCATCTCCAGCACATGTCCAGCACGCTGGAATGCCCTCCGCGGGGCGGGCCGCAGCCAGGGAGACGCCATGCAGAAGATCCTCGATGCGATCCTGTCCGGCACGGCGACCCCCGAGGACTACGCCGCGCTCGACCTGCCCGAGTCCTACCGGGCACTGACCGTGCACGCCGACGAGGCGGGCATGTTCGAAGGGCTGAAGCCGGAGGAGATGGACCCGCGCCAGTCCCTTCACCTGGACGAGGTTCCTGTGCCCGATCTGGGCCCGGGCGAGGCGCTCGTCGCGGTGATGGCCTCCGCGATCAACTACAACACCGTCTGGACGTCGATCTTCGAGCCGGTGCCGACGTTCGCCTTCCTCAAGCGGTACGCGAAGCTCTCCCCTCTGGCCGCCCGGCACGACCTGCCGTACCACATCGTCGGATCGGACCTGGCCGGCGTCGTCCTGCGCACCGGGCCCGGCGTGCACGTCTGGCATCCCGGGGACGAGGTCGTGGCCCACTGCCTCTCGGTCGAGCTGGAGCGCCCCGAGGGCCACGCCGACACCATGCTGGACCCCGAGCAGCGGATCTGGGGCTACGAGACCAACTTCGGCGGCCTGGCCGAGATCGCTCTCGTCAAGTCCAACCAGCTGATGCCCAAGCCGGCGCACCTCACCTGGGAGGAGGCCGCCTGTCCCGGCCTGGTCAACTCCACCGCGTACCGGCAGCTGATCTCCCACAACGGCGCGGGGGTAAAGCTCGGCGATACCGTGCTGGTCTGGGGCGCCTCCGGCGGTCTCGGCTCCTACGCCACCCAGTTGACGCTGGCGGCCGGCGCCACGCCGGTCTGCGTCGTCTCCAGCCCGGACAAGGCCGCCCTCTGCCGCCGGATGGGCGCGGAGCTCGTGATCGACCGGGTGGAGGAGGGCTTCCGGTTCTGGAAGGACGACCACAGCCAGGACCCCGCGCAGTGGCGCCGCTTCGGCGCACGCATCCGCGAGCTGACCCAGGGACGCGACGTCGACATCGTCTTCGAGCACCCCGGCCGGGACACCTTCGGCGCCAGCCTGTACGTCGCCCGCCGCGGCGGGACGATCGTCACCTGCGCCTCGACGTCCGGGTTCCTCCACCAGTACGACAACCGCTACCTCTGGATGCAGCTCAAGCGGATCATCGGTTCGCACTTCGCCAACTACGCCGAGGCGTGGGCGGCCAACGACCTGATCGCCCGCGGCAAGATCCACCCCACCCTGTCCCGGACGTACCCGCTCGACCAGGCGGACCTGGCGGCGCGCGACGTCCACACCAACGTCCACCAGGGCAAGATCGGGGTGCTATGCCTGGCCCCCGAGGAGGGCCTGGGCGTCCGCGACCCCGCGATGCGCGAGAACCACCTCGACGCGATCATGCGCTTCCGCAACACCTGAGGCGCGCTGCCTTCAGTCGGCGGGGACGTCGTTCAGACCCAGCAGCGTCGCGGCGTTGCGCCACAGCACTGCCCGGGTGGCCTGCTCGTCCAGGCCGAGACCGCGCACGGTCTCCACGGGCGTGAAGTCGGCCAGCTCGAACGGATGGTCGGTGCCGAGCAGGACCTGGCCGGGGCCGACGTCCTCGATCAGCCGCTGCAGGAGCGGTGTGGAGAACACCGCGGTGTCGTAGTAGAGCCGGTCGGTGAACTCGCTCGGCGGTGCCACCGTGGTGTGCGCCTGGTCCTTGCGCGCCCAGCCGAGGTCAAGCCGCCCGCGAAGCGACGGCAGGCAGCCGCCGCCGTGCGCCAGGCACAGGTTCAGGCGGTGCCGCTCCAGCACGCCACCGAAGATCAGCCGTGCCACGGCGAGCGCGGTCTCCATCGGGTACCCCACGAGCTGAGCCAGCCAGTAGTCCCGCTGCCGGTGCGCGTCGGGGACGGCGCTGGGGTGCAGCAGGACCAGCGTCCTCCGCTCGGCCAGCAGCGACCACACGTCGTCGTTGACGGCGTCGTCCAGGTCACGACCACCGCCTCGGCTGCCGATGGCGATCCCCGCCATCCGCAGGTCGTCCAGGCAGCGGCGCGCCTCCTCCGCAGCATCCGGCCATCCGAGCGGGACCGAGCCGAGGGCGACGAGCCGGTGCGAGGCGGAGGCGACGTACTCCGCCAGCGCGTCGTTCCCCTCCGAGACCACGAACTCGGCGAGGGCATGCTCCTCCGCGGTGGAGGCGAACAGGAACGGAGGCATCGAGACCGCGTGGTGGCTGACCTCCGCACGGTCCATCTCCTGCACGCGCATGGACGCGTCGTACTGCGAGGGGGCCAGCGGGAGCGCCCTGTCGGCCGCGATTCCGCTCACCCGCGGGTCCAGTCGCACCGCGTTGCGCTCGGGGTGAACCTCGGCCAGATCCCGCGCGGCGAGCCGGGCCAGCAGCGGCATCGGCATCGCGTGCGCGTGCACGTCGATCACGGGCTCGGCCGGGGGCATCCTCCACTGTGTCGCCGCGCCGGCCTCCCGCGGAAGGCCCAGCGCTCAGTCGTGCAGGCCCGCCGGTCCGCCCGGGTACTCGTGGAAGCCTTGGCCGGTCTTGCGGCCGAGGTGGCCCGCCTCGACCATCCGCAGCAGCAGTGGCGGCGGGGCGTAGAGCGGCTCCTTGAACTCGGCGTACATGGACGTCGCCACCGCCATCGTCGTGTCGAGACCGATCAGGTCGGCCAGGGCGAGCGGGCCCATCGGATGCGCGCAGCCGGCGACCATGGCCATGTCGATGTCCTCGGCGGTGGCGTAGCCGGTCTCGACCATGCGGATCGCCGAGAGCAGGTACGGGATCAGCAGCGCGTTGACCACGAACCCCGCCCGATCCTTGGCCACCACCGTGTGCTTCCCCAGGCGGTCGGTGGCGAAGCGGCGCGCCCACTCCAGCGTCGAGGGCGACGTGAGCAGGCTGGGGATCAGCTCGACCAGCGGCAGCACCGGCACCGGGTTGAAGAAGTGCATGCCGATCACCCGGTTCGGCTGCTCGGTGACCCTGGCCAGCCTGACGATCGGGATCGAGGAGGTGTTGCTGGCCAGCAGGCAGTCCCGGTCGAGGGTCACCTTGCTCAGCGCGCGGAACACCGTCGCCTTCTCGGTCTCGTCCTCGGTCACCGCCTCGATCACGATGTCCCGGTCGGCGAACGGATCGAAGTCCGTGACGTAGCGCAGTCGGGCGACGGCGGCGTCGCGCTCCTCGGCCGCGAGCTTCCCCGAACGGACGGCCTTGTCCATCGACGCCTCGATGCGCCGCTGGGCCGCCGTACACGCCGCGGCGTCGATCTCGCGCACGACCACGTCGCAGCCGTTACGGGCGGCGACCTCGGCGATGCCCGAGCCCATGATTCCGCCCCCGACCACGCCAACCGCTTCCACCATGCGCGCTCCTTCGCCGACGTCCTGGTCGCGCGGGCGGCGACCCTTGCGGGATCAGGGCGCCGGCGGCCCTGCGCACGGCCGCTTCCGGTCACGGGCAACTGAACGGGTGGTCGGCGGCACGCCGGACGACGCCGGCGCCGCCTCTTCGAGGTTACCCCGCGCACGGACGCGCACCATCGCGCGGGCCGCCACGGGACCGCCTAGTCTGCAGTAGACCCCCACGGAGGATGGCAACATGACGGAACCGGTGAACGAGGCTGCCGACCAGGCAGCCGGCGCCCTCGCCCCCGAATTCGACCTCTTCGCCGACCAGGACATCGCCTCGTTCGCGCGTGCCCTCGCCACGGTGGCGCGCAGCCTGGGCAACCAGCCGGCGGCCGTGGCCGGTGCCGCCGCGGAGTTCGCCGCGCAGCTCAGTCAGATCCCCGGCGCGGCCGTCTCGCGATGGCTGGGCGCCGAGGTCACGCCACCGTTCGAGGTGACGCACGGGACCGCCGGTTCGCCGACGCCGCCTGGGAGGACAACCCGCTGTATTTCGGTGCACGCCAGGCGTACATCGGCGTATCCGAACTCACCAAGCA
>JBKPQU010000214.1:0-7776 GCA_046734255.1 Actinomycetota bacterium | reverse complement strand
GGTTGGGCACGAACGTCATGCTCAACGTGATCGTGCTCGCCGGGCTGTGCCTGTTCGTGCTCAAGCTTCCCGCGGGCAGCATCGTCTACGGCAGCATCCTCCCCGCGCTGGGGATCGCGCTGCCGCTCGGCAACCTCTGGTACGCGTACCTGGCCTACCGGCTGGCCAAGGCGGAGAACCGGAACACGGTGACCGCGATGCCCTACGGGCCGAGCGTCCCGCACATGTTCCTCGTCGTCTTCGTCGTCATGCTGCCGACGCTGATCAGCACGAAGAGCCCGATCAAGGCCTGGGAGGCGGGGCTCGCGTGGGCCTTCATCGTCGGGATCATCATCCTGCTCGGTGCGTTCATCGGACCCACGATCCGCAAGTACACGCCCCGGGCCGCGATGCTCGGCACGCTGGCCGGCATCTCCATCACGTTCATCTCGATGCGGCCCGTCGCCCAGATGTTGGAGGTGCCGTACGTCGCGTTCGCCGCCTTCGCGATCATCCTGGTCGGCTGGACGGCGAACGTCCGGCTACCGGGCAACCTGCCGGCCGGGCTGGTCGCCGTCGTGGTGGCGACCCTGATCGGGTGGCTCGCCCTCTGGGCCGGGTGGGCGACCCGGACGGAGATGTCGATGCAGCCCCTCGACCAGGCCTTCGACTTCTTCGGGGTGCACCTGCCCAACCTGGCCAACGTGCCGCACCTGTTCAACGGGCTGTCCGACATCGGCCCGCTGCTGGTCACCGCGATCCCGCTCGGCGTCTACAACTTCACCGAGGGCATGAACAACGTGGAGAGCGCCGCCGCGGCGGGAGACTCCTACAACCTGCGCTACATCCTGGTCGCCGACGGCATCGGCGCGGTGGTCGGCTCCGGCCTGGGCAGCCCGTTCCCGCCCGCGGTCTACATCGGTCACCCGGGATGGAAGGCGACCGGTGGCCGGATCGGCTACTCGCTGGCGACCGGCGTATTCGTCGCGGTGATCGCGTTCACCGGGCTGGTCGGCCTGCTGCTCGCGCTCTTCCCGATCCAGGCGCTGGTGCCGATCCTGCTCTACATCGGCCTGGTGATCGGCGCGCAGGCGTTCCAGACGACGCCGCGGATCCAGGCGGCCGGGGTGGTCCTGGCACTGATCCCGAACATCGCCAGCTTCGTCCAGGGCCAGATCGACAACGCGCTCGTGGCAGCCGGGCTGGTCGCCGGCGGGAGCGGCACCGGTCACGTCCCGCTGTCCAGCCTCATCGCCAACGGCGTGATCTACGACGGCCTGGTCAGGGTGGGTGGTGGTGCCGTGCTGGCCGGCCTTGTCCTGGGGGCGATCGCCGTCTTCGTGATCGAACGGGAGTTCCTCAAGGCGGCGATCTACTCGGCCGCAGGTGCAGTACTGGCGCTGTTCGGGTTCATCAACGCCGGCTCACTGACGTGCACGAGCAACGGCTGCGACTTCTCCAAGACCTTCGACGTCTTCGTCGCCTACCTGCTCGCCACCGGGATCTTCCTGCTGTTCTTCTACTTCAAGCCCCCGCCCCGCACCCCGGAGGAGCTGGCGGCGATCGAGGAGATGGAGAAGGGCGCGCTCACCGCGTGAGTGGCGGGGTGGAGGAGATCGGCCCGCTCGAGGACCCGTTCGAGCTGTTCGTCAACGGGACCTTGATGCGCGGGCTGGCACTGCACGCCAACCTCGACGGCGCGGAGTTCCTCGGCGAGGCCGCCACGGCACCGATCTACCGCATCTTCTCGATCGGCGACGTCCACCCTGGCATGTTCGAGGTCACCGAGGGCGGGGTGTCGGTGCCCGGCGAGCTCTACCGCGTGCCCCTGGAGGTCTGGCGAGCCGTAGAGGCCGGGGAGCCGCCCGGCCTCTACCTCGGGCGGGTCACAATCCTGCCCGGGCGCCAGGTGCTCGGCATCCTCTACCCGCGCGAGCTCGCCGTGCGCCACCGCGACATCTCGGCGTTCGGCGGCTGGCGGGAGTACCGGCAGAGTCGGGCGGCTCCGGGGCCGCCCGACCTCACCGCCAGCCCAGCCAGTCCATGATCTGGGCGGCGATCTCGTGGACGTCGCGGTCGCCGTCCACGGTGACGTCCTCGAGGCCGACGCCGCGCGACTGCTCCAGCCAGATCAACGCCTGACGGAGGTCGTCCTGCCGGCCCGCGGTGGGGTCGGCGCCGAGGCGCCGCCGCACGACGCCCGGCGATGCGCTGAGCCGGACCACCCTGACCGGCCAGCCGAGCGCCGCGCGGATCTGGCTCAGCTCGGAGGCGTCCTGGACTGCGTACGCGAGCACGAAGCGCCGGATGCCGGCCCGCCGGTAGTTGGCCGCGACGGCCGCGAGGTTGGCGATCAGCAGCGCCGGTGCCGCGCCGTGGCCCTCGCCTCCGGTGCCGAACCAGCTGAGGAAGTCCAGGTCCAACAGGGCGTACGGGCTGCCGGCGCGCTCGAGCAGGTCGGCGAGCTCGGCGGCGACGGTGCTCTTGCCCGAGCCGTACACGCCGGTGAGCAGCACCGCCTCCCCGTACGCGTCCACCTGATCAAGGGTGCCGCAGCCCGGCCCGCCACGCCGAGTGCCATCCACCGATCACGGGGGGAAATCGCACGGGGGCCGGCACAGCCTCGTGTGCCAGACTCGAGGGCGGAGGTACGGCGCCATGCCACTCACGGGTCTGCACGACGTGAGTGTGACCTATGGCAGCGATGTGCGGGCGCTGGACCACGTCACCCTGATGGCCGAGCAGGGTCAGCTGATGGCCGTGCTCGGACCGTCCGGCAGCGGGAAATCCGTGCTGCTGCGGGCGATCGCGGGCCTGGTCCCGCTCGTGCACGGCGACATCCTGATCGGCGGGCAGCGGGTGACCGCGCTTCCGCCGGAGCGCCGCGGTGTCGCGATGGTCTTCGAGTCCACCCCGCTGATCCCGACCCTGGACGTGTCGAGGAACATCGGCCGCGGGCTCGCGTTCCGGCACGTGCCGCGGGCCAAGGCGGCCGAACGCGTCCAGGCCCAGGCCCGGAACCTGCACCTGGACCGCCTGCTGCGCAGGGCGCCGAGCACGCTGTCCGCCGGCGAGGCCGCGCGCGTCGGGGTGGGCGGGGCGCTCGTCCAGGAGCCGTCGGTCTTCCTGCTGGACGAGCCGTTGGCCCATCTCGATCCCGGCGAGCGGGCGCTGGTGCGCCGGCAGGTGACCGACGTCGTCCGTAACCTCGGCATCACCACGTTCTACGTCACCAACGACCCCGGCGAGGTGATGGGCATCGCCGACCGGGTCGCGCTGCTGCGCGACGGGGGCGTCGTCCAGGTGGGCACGCCCGGCGACCTCTACGACCGGCCGGCCGACCTCTTCGCCGCCGGCTTCATCGGCTCACCCTCGATGGGCATGCTGCCCGCACGCCTGGTGGTCTCCGGCCGGTCCGCCGGCTTCCGGGTCGGCGCGCGGACGCTGCCGCTGTGGGACGAGCCCGCGCCGGAACTGGTCGAGCACGCCGGGGAGGACCTCGTGCTCGGCCTGCGCCCGGAGCACGTCCACGACGCGACCGACTGGCAGAACCCCGACGTCGTCACGCTGCCGGCGACCGTCGTCCGGATCGAGGAGACCCGCCCGGTGGTGGTGGCGGCGGTCGAGGTGCAGGCGCCCGCAGTGACCGCACCGGGCGCGGACCGGCCGGAGGCCGCGGGAGCCGTGCTGCGGTGCCGGTTCTCCCGGGACAGGGGCCTTCGACCGGGTGACGACGTCGAGGTCGCCGTCGAGGCGGCGCGCGCGCACGTGTTCGACGCCGGCACCGGACGGGCGCTGCACCACCCGCAACCGTCAGGAGAGCGGTAAGGCGGTAAGGGGAGCAGTCAACGAATCGCTGGGCCGGTCCTGCGTGGTGACCGGCCCAGCGATTGGGATCTTTCATGGTACCGACCGTGTACTGCAACTTTCAATGAAAGTTTCAGTACGAGCGGTGCGTCCCTACGATGGAACGGGTGAGGCCTCGGCTTCAGGACATCGCAACGCGGGCGGGGGTCAGCGTCCCCACGGTGAGCCGCGTGCTCAACGGCCAGGCCGGCGTGGCGGAACACACGCGGCGAGCTGTCCTCGCCGAGGTCGAGCTGCTCGGCTACACGCGGCGCCACCGCCACATGGCGCAGCGACGGCGGGGCCGGGTGGGCGTGATCGTGCCCGAGCTGGACAACCCGATCTTCCCGCACTTCGTCCACGAGATCGAGAACTCCTTGGCGGGCAACGGTTTCATGCCCCTGCTCTGCACGGCGACGCCGGTGATCGACGAGTCCGAGTACATCGACGTGCTGCTCGATGAGGGCGTCGCCGGCCTGGTGATCGTCGCGGGCCGGAACTCCAACACCGAGGCGGACAAGCGGCAGTACCACCAGATCCGTTCCGCCGGCATGCCCCTGGCTCTGGTGAACGGTCCGGTCGAGGGCCTGCAGGCGCCCTCGGCGTCCACCGACGACGGCGACGCGGTGCGTAAGGCCGTGCACCACTTGCACGCGCTGGGTCACTCCCGGATCGGTTGCGTGATCGGCCCCGCGAGGTACGTGACCACCCAACGCCGGGTGGACAGCTTCCTCCGGGCAGCGAGCCGGCACGGCCGCGGTCCGGCGGCGGGCCACGGCGAGGATCTCGTCGTGCGGACGTGGTGGACCCTCGAGGGCGGGTACGCAGCGACGCAGACCCTGCTCGACCGGGGTGTGACGGCCGTGGTGTGCGGCAACGACCTGATGGCGCTCGGCGCGGTGCGGGCGGTCCGGTCGCGCGGCCTGCACGTGCCCACGGACGTGTCCGTCGTCGGCTACGACGACTCGCCGATGCTGACGCTGACCGATCCGCCGCTCACGACGATCCGGCAGAACGTGGCCGGCATCAGCCGGCACATCGTCGGCGCGCTCGTGGACGCTATCCACGGCGGGCCGCCGGACCGCCAGGAGATGCTGTTCGCCGCCGAGCTGGTGGTGCGCGGTTCGACCGCACCGCCGGGCCCGGTCACCCCCTGAGCGACGTCCGGCGGGCGGCGCACGCGCGGCGAGCGCCTCAGCCCGCGGCCGGGCGGGACGCGAGCAGCGCGGCGGCGTAGGCCTCCTCGGGATCCTCGTGCACGAAGGCCGCGCCGTCGGCCGTGCGGACGACCCATCCCCGGGGATGCCGGGCCAGCTCACGGAAGTCCTCGCCCAGGGCCGCCCGCAGCTGGTCCTCCCTCGGCAGCCACAGCGCCTGCTCCACCTGGAGGAGGTCCAGCGCCCACTCGGTCGTGCCGTTGAACCGCAGCAGGCCCCCGGTCGGGGCGAGATGGTGCTCGATCACCATCTCCGAGACCACGAAGATCTCGTCGTCCATCTCCCGGTCGGCGACCACGAACCGGTCGCCGGAGCTCGGGGACCAGGACAGGCCCGCGTCGCGCAGGCGGCGGGCGGTCGCGGCGGTCAGCACCATCTCATCGTCACCAGCGGCGCCGTCCGGCGCCAGCGCAGTCCGGCAGGCTCCTCACTCGAGTGGTCCTGTCCGACACGCTTGTTACGGTGACGGGCATGTCGTCGCCCTCGGCGTCGCAACCCGGCTCGGCCACCGGCGATCCCGCGGTGCGGCGGGTCGCTCGGACGTGGCTGCCGACCGACGCCGGGGACTTCGACCTCAACGCCTACGTCGCGCCGGACGGCCAGAACCACCTTGCCCTGGTGATGGGCGACGTCTCCGAGGGCTCTCCCGGCGGGCCGCCGCTGGTGCGGCTGCACTCGGAGTGCCTCACCGGCGATGCGCTGGGCTCCCACCGCTGCGACTGCGGCGATCAGCTCAGGGCCGCGCAGCGCGCGATCGCCGAGGAGGGTCGTGGCGTCGTCGTGTACCTGCGCGGCCACGAGGGTCGCGGGATCGGCCTGATCGCGAAACTGCACGCGTACGCCCTCCAGGACGGCGGCCTCGACACCGTCGACGCGAACCTGGCCCTCGGGCTCCCCGCGGACATGCGCAGCTACCGACCGGCCATCGCCGTGCTCAAGGAGCTTGGCGTGCAACGGGTCCGGTTGCTGTCCTCGAACCCGGTCAAGGAGGAGCAGCTGCGCGACGGGGGTATCGACGTCGTGGAGCGGATCGTCCTGCCCGTGCCCGCGCGTCCGGAGAACCGGCATTACCTGGAGGCCAAGCGCTCCCGGATGGGCCACGCGGCGCCGCGTTTCACCGGCGAGACCTGGCGCGAGCTCCTGGCGGGGCGGACACCGGCCGCGGCCGCGGGGGTCGCCGACACCGAGCTCGTCGAGCGCTACGGTCCGCTGGTCGCCGCCGGCCCGCGGCTGGTGCTGGCGCAGCTCGGGCAGAGCCTGGACGGCTTCATCGCCGCCCGCACCGGGGACTCCTCCTTCGTCACCGGGGAGCAGGACCGCGCGCACCTGCATCGCCTGCGTGCACTCGTCGACGCGGTCGTCGTCGGAGTCGGCACGGTGGTCGCCGACGACTGCCGGCTGACCGTCCGGGCGGTCGAGGGGCACTCGCCGGTCAGGGTTCTCCTCGACCCGAGCGCGCGGGCGCCGCGCACCGCCGCGGTCCTCACCGACGGCGAGGCGCCGACGCTGTGGTGTGTTGCCACGCACTCGCCCGCGCCGGGACCGGTGGCCGCGCACGTCCAGGTGCTGCGGCTGCCGGCGATCGACGGGCGGTTCCCGCCGCGGGACGTCCTGGCCGCGCTGGCCGCCCGCGGCCTCTCCCGGGTGCTGGTCGAGGGCGGCGGGTGCACCGTCTCCGGGTTCCTGGCGGCGGAGGTCCTGGACCGGATCTTCCTCACGATCGCGCCCGTGCTGATCGGGGACGGCGTCCCGGGCCTCCGGTTCTCCGGCGCGGATCGGCTCTCGGACGCGCTACGCGCTCCGTCGCGCCGGTTCGTCCTCGGCGAGGACGTCTGCTTCGAGCTCGACCTCGCGGCGTCCCGGCGTGCGGACGCCGTGCGCGACCGGCTCGTGGACCCCCCTGACCTCGGCCAGCCGGACGCCGACCCCGACCTCGTGGCGCAGGTCGCGGGGGTCCTCGACGCGCCCGTGCCCGCCTCGGCGCGAGTCGAGGAGCATGACCAGGACTCCGGGCGCGGTTGAGACGGCGGCCAGCACGCCGTAGGCGGCGGACGTCGCCACACCTGCGTCGGCGCTGAGACCGACCGCGGCGAACGCGACCGCGGCCACCGCCTCGCGCGGGCCGAACCCGCCGATCCCGAACGGCAGCGACATCCCGGCCAGCACGATCAGCGCGAGCGTCACGACCTCACCCGGGTCGCGCACGGTGCCCAACGCCGCCGAGGCCACGAAGAACTTCGTCACCAGCGAGGCCATCGCGAGCAGCGACCACGCCAGCACGGCCAGCCGGCCACGCCTCGGCACCCTCCGCAGGCCCGGGATGGCGATCGCCGCGGCGCCCGCCGCGCCCGCCAGCATCGTCGCGGACAGCCACGTCTTCAGCGGGAACGTCACGACGGCCACCGCGAGGAGGAGCAGTGTCGTGCCGACCACCCGCTCCACGACGACCACCTGCGCGCTGGACCGCAGCGCCTGGGCACCGGGGCGCAGGCCCGGCTCCGATGCCGGGCGCTGCCGCCACGCCCGCACCCCGTCACCCACCACACCGCCCGGAAGCACCGCGTTCAGCAGGCTCGACCGGTAGTACTCCTGCACCGCCCGGCCGCGGGTCAGCCCGGACTCCGCCCCGTACGCGATCGCCACCGTCCGCCACCGCATCGCCTGCGCCGCGGTCGTGACCACACCGAGCAGCAGCGCCGCCACGATGGGCGCGGGGGTGAGCACGTGCAGGGAT
>JBKPQU010000213.1:0-5505 GCA_046734255.1 Actinomycetota bacterium | reverse complement strand
GCCGGAGGCCCGCCGCGCGGTGGCCGGGAAGGACCTGCGCGAGACAGTCGCGGCGCGCGGGGAGGCATTCCGGCGGGAGCAGGCACGCCGCCACCTCCCGCGCGTGCTCCTCTCCGACGGAACGGACGCGGAGGCGGCGCTGGTGTCCGTCGAGGGCGGCGGGCTGCGCGGCTCACCCGCGTCGCCGGGAGTGGTGACGGGCGCCGCTCGAGTCGTCCTCTCCCCTCAGGGAGCGCGGCTGGAGCCGGGCGAGATCCTCGTCGCACCGTCCACCGATCCGGGCTGGACGCCGTTGTTCCTCACCGCCGGCGGGCTGGTGATGGAGATGGGCGGCATGATGTCGCACGGAGCGGTCGTGGCGCGCGAGTATGGCATCCCCGCCGTCGTGGGTGTCGCGGGCGCGACCGAGCAGATCACCAACGGTCAACAGGTCACGCTCGACGGCTCCGCGGGAACCGTCGTCCTGGCCGACTGAGGAGGACCGTGAGGCTCAACGCGACCAGCGACCTGTGGTGGAAGACCGCCGTCATCTACTGCCTGGACGTCGAGACCTTCCTCGACTGGGACGGCGACGGCACGGGGGACTTTCCCGGATTGTCCCAACGGATGGACTACCTGGCCGACCTCGGGATCACGTGCCTGTGGCTGATGCCGTTCTACCCCACCGCCGATCGGGACGACGGCTACGACATCATCGACTTCTACGGCGTGGACCCGCGGCTCGGCACGCACGGCGAGTTCGTCGAGATGATGCGGATGGCGCACGACCGCGGCATCAGGGTGATCATCGACCTGGTCGTCAACCACACGTCGAACCAGCACCCGTGGTTCCGTTCCGCGCGGGCCGGCAAGAAGTCGCGCTACCGCGACTACTACGTCTGGCGCACGAACCCGCCCAAGAACACCTCAGGGGAGGTCGTCTTCCCCGACGCCGAACGCAGCATCTGGCAGCTCGACAAGCGGACCGGTGAGTACTACCTGCACCGCTTCTACCGCTACCAGCCCGACCTGAACATCACCAACCCCGCCGTCCGGGACGAGATCGCGAAGGTGATGGCCTTCTGGCTGCAGCTCGGCGTCTCGGGATTCCGCGTGGACGCCGTGCCCTTCCTGCTGGAGACCACGGACAACTCGCTCCGCGAGCGCCACAGGCTGCCGGACCCGCACGAGTACCTGCGCGAGCTGCGCGCCTTCCTGGGCAGGCGAACCGGCGACGGCATGCTGCTCGGCGAGGTCAACCTGCCGCATGCGGAGCAGGTGGAGTTCTTCGGCGGTTCGGAGGGCGACGAGCTGACGATGCTCTTCGACTTCATCACCATGCAGAACCTGTACCTCTCCCTCGCCCGCGCCGACGCCGCGCCGCTCGCCGCGGCGCTCACCTCTCGGCCGGCAACCTCGCCGGACAGCCAGTGGGCCACGTTCGTGCGCAACCACGACGAGCTCACGCTGGACAAGCTCACCGAGGACGAGCGCCAGGAGGTGTTCGCCGCCTTCGGACCCGACCCCGAGATGCAGCTGTTCGGCCGCGGCCTGCGCCGGCGCCTCCCGCCGATGCTCGACGGCGACCCGCGCAGGCTCCGCATGGTCTACAGCCTGCTGTTCTCCCTCCCCGGCACGCCGGTGCTGTTCTACGGCGAGGAGATCGGGATGGCGGAGAACCTCTCGGTGCCCGGACGCAGCGCGGTACGCACGCCGATGCAGTGGAGCACCGCGCGCAACGGCGGGTTCTCCGCCGCACCGCCGTCGAAGCTGCCTGCACCGGTGGTCACCGGCGGGTACGGCCCCGAGCACGTCAACGTCGCCGACCAGCGGCGCCAGCCGGACTCGCTGCTCGCCTTCATCAGCCTGCTGATCCGCCGGTACCGGGAATGTCCCGAGCTCGGCTGGGGCGCCTTCGAACTCCTCGAGCAGCCGCACGCCCAGGTGCTCGCGCACCGGTGCACCTGGGACGACGGCTCCCTGATGGCGGTCCACAACCTCGGAGCCGACCCCGTGTCCGTTCCGCTGCGGCTGGACGACTGCGACGACGCGCACGAGCTGGTCGACCTCCTGGAGAGCGCGGAAGCGATCTCGCCGGACGCCGCCGGCAACGTCACCCTGCACCTCGACGGCTACGGCTACCGCTGGCTCCGCGTCCTCGCTCCGGGCAGCCGCCGCCTCACCTGATCGATCGGCAGCGAGCCGCTGGTATCTGGGGGGCGCGTCGCTCCCTCCTCCTGGCAGGAGCCGGGAGATCTGGGGGGATCATGGGACAGACACTGCGCACGCGTCGATCGTCGAGCCGCAAGGAGCAGACCGTCCTGGCACGGTCGGTCGACGACGCCATCGCCCGGATCAGCACGCTCGACCGGGCGGAGGCCGGCGACGACGAGCTGGCCGACATGGTGGACCGCCTGCTGAGGCAGGTCGACGGCTTCGGCGACGCCCTGGCGACAACCGCACCACCCGAGGCGGCGGCGTTGCCTCACAGCCCGCTCCCCTTCGTCCTCCTCGACGGCCTCGAGGTGACGCAGGAGATCCAGGACATGGCCCACTCGGTCCCCCTGCTCGCCGGCAAGGCCACGATCGTCCGCGCGTACCTGCAGTACCCGCCGCAGGCGGCGACGGTGCGGGGCGAGTTGCTGGTCGCGCGCACGCCCCTGGGGCCGTGGCACTCGGTGACGTCGCTGGGTCCCGCACAGCTCGACCCGTCCCGGTCCGGCCACTCGCTTGCCGAGCTTCGCGCGCGCCGCGACAACCTGGACTACAGCCTGAACTTCCGGCTCCCGGAGCACCTCACGTCGGCCGGCACGCTGTGGCTGCGGATGGGTCGGATCCGCCGCACCAACGGCACGCCGCTCCCCTCATTCGCCGGGCTTGCGCTGCGCCACGTCACGTTCCGGCCTTCCGTGCCGCTGCGGATCCGGCTCGTCCTGCTCCGGTACACGATGGGCAACCCTTCGGTCATCCACGAACCGTCCGCCACCGACGTCGCGCTGATCCGCTCGTGGCTGGACCGTGCGTACCCGACGGCGGAGGTCGACCTGACCACCACGAGCACCGACGCGCTGCCGGCCGCGCCGTTCGACGCGTCGCAGATCAACGCCCAGCTGATCGCGCTGCGAGCGGTCGACGTCGGCACCGGGACGGACGCCCGGACGCACTACTACGGCATGGTCGCGGACAGCGGCTTCTTCATGCGCGGGCTGGCCTCCGGCATCCCGCAGACGCCGCAGCCGGGCACGGTCGCCTCCGGTCCGACCGGCCCCTCGGGCTTCGGCTGGGACACCGACGGCTCCTACGGCGACTGGTACGGCGGGCACGAGCTCGGCCACACGTTCGGGCGCTTCCACGCCGAGTTCTGCGGTGCGGTCGGCGGCGCGCCGTACCCCTTCGACAACGGCCAACTCTCGAACGCCAACGAGGCCTTCGTCGGCATCGACGTCGGTGACCCGGCCCTCGGACTGCCGATGCGGCTGATGAACGGCATCACGTCGCACGACGTGATGTCATATTGCGACAACGAGTGGCTGAGCTCCTTCACCTACGGCGGCGTGTACGACCGCCTCGTCGCCGAGGCGGCGCTGCCGGCGGGTGCCGGTGGCGCGGTGGCGATGCCCGCGCTGGGCGAGCTCGGTGGATCGGAGCCTTCGGACGTGCGCGTCATCGCCTCGCTCAACCTCACCCGGGCGACCGGGTCGATCACGTCGGTCCTGCCGGGAACGGGCGGGACGCACTCCGCCGGCGCCGAGGGCGATGAGGACGTGCGCGTCCGCGTCCGCGACGAGGACGGCGCGATCATCGACGAGCGCCGCGCGTCGTTCACCCGCAGCGCCTGCGAGGACCCCGCCGACGACGTCACCGGCGTCATCGACACCGTCGTCCCGTCGTCGCCCGCGGCGGCCAGCGTCGAGATCGTGGTCAACGGCCAGGTCGTGGACACCCACCCGGTCGGCGGCGAGACGGTCGAGGTGGGCGGACTCCTGCCCGAGCCCGCCCTGGCCGGTGCCGGCGAGACGCCCGAGCGGACCATGCACCTGCGCTGGCAGACACCGGACGCGCCGGCCGGCCAGCGCTACATCGTGCAGGTCAGCGACGACGACGGCGCCACCTGGAGGACAGTCGCGGTGGGTCTGGCGGAGCCGGCGGTGCGCCTGTCGAGAGACGAGTTCGCGGGCGACACCGTGACGGTCCGCCTGCTCGCCACCACGGGCACCGGGACGACCGTGGTGCGCACGGAGACCGTCCGGGTGAGGTGACGCTCGCCGTCACCCCTGCGGGACGCCGCCCTCGGCCACGTGCCCCCGGTCCTCACCGGTGACCACGTGGAGCCAGCCGGCGATGCTGCCGGGGCGGGCGGTGTCGTAGACGAGCGCGACGGAGCAGGCGACGAGCGCCACACCGGTCAGCCACTCCATCATGCCGCCCACCTTCAGGCGGAGGCCGACGTGCGCCCACCACGGCGCCAGGGGGATCCCCGGCGGCGTGATGCCGAAGACGAGATCGCCCAGGAGATGGGAGGCCCAGCCGACCGCCAGCGCGAGGACCGGCCAGGCCGATGCGGTGGGCATCTGCCAGGTCGTCCAGGCGACCAGCGCCGGCCAACCCCACCAGTGGGTGAGGCCGCGGTGAGCGAGCGGGCCGCCGTACCCGAGCCACTCGTCCGGGACGTACCGGTCGAGCTTCCGCCACCAGCGCGCGTTGTCGATGTCCGGCCCGACGGAGACCACGACAGCGAGCAGCGTGCCGGCCGCCTGCTGCCACGCCGGGCGGTGCTCGACCGGACCCGCGAGGACCAGCCACGATGCAGCGCCGAGGAGAGCATGCGTGGGTGCGTTCACGTGTCCCCCGAGATTCGAACAGCCCGCGTCGCCCGGGCGCGTCCGATCATCCCCCGGTTCACCGCCCGCAGGGGGCAACCGCACCCGGCGTGGCGCGGCTCAGGGCACGAGGCGGTCGGGCGCGGCGACGACGTGGGGAACCGACTGCGACGAGGAATTCAAGAGCCGGTAATGCCCGATGTGGACGGCCGCGAGATGGGTCGCCATCGGCTCCAGGGTCCCGTACACCCACGTCGTTTGTCCGCTGTGCCCGTTACAGATAACGTAATCCTTACTTTCGCTGGACACTCCGAGCGGAATCGCGACTTGGTCGCCGGACTGTTGTTGCAGCGAGACAGGACCGAGCGTCGGGCTGGGCACCAGGGCCCCCGGTCAGCTCCTGCCAGCCGACCTCGTCCCACCGGCCGACGCCCGGCCTCGCTGACGAAGCGGACCCGGTCTCCCTCGTCGATCGAGACCTTGGTGGGCGAAGGCCGGCGAGATCCAGCCGCAGCGCGCTGACCTCGCCCGTTGTCAGAGCCGACAGGCGCGCCTCGCTCGGCCACCGGCAAAGGTGTGCGGTCCGAAGTTGGGAAATTACTTCTCGTAGTAATCCCCGGTCAGCCGGGGGCTTTACGTCCTCACCACCATAGTTGATTGAAGGTATTCCTTCCGCCAGGCTCGATCATGCGTGCCGTGCTGTAGC
>JBKPQU010000212.1:0-18817 GCA_046734255.1 Actinomycetota bacterium | reverse complement strand
GCCGTGCGCGACTCCACGGTCGCGGTGGCGGCCTCGGTCGTGCTGTGCGCAGCGCTAGCCGACGGCATCGGGCCGGCGCCGGTGACCGTGGCCGGTGCCGTCGCGGGGATCGGCGTCGTCGCCGTGGCCGGTGCCGCGGTGATCGCTCGCACCGCGCGCTGGAGCGGACCCGCCGACCGGGTCACGCTGACCCGCGCCGTGCTGATCGGCGGATGCGCCGCGATCGGCGTGCCGATCCTGACCGGCGCGCTGCCACCCCGCCCGTGGTGGCTGATCGTGCTGCTGGTCCCCGCGCTCGTCCTCGACGCGGTCGACGGCCTGGTCGCCCGGCGCACCGGGACGTCGTCCGCGGCCGGGGCGCGGCTGGACATGGAGATCGACGCCGCGCTGCTGCTGGTGCTCTCGCTGATCGCGATCCGCTCGCTCGGCTGGTGGGTGCTGGCGATCGGCGGGATGCGGTACGCGTTCGCGCTGGCCGGCCACCTCCGGCCGCACCTGCGGAACCCGTTGCCGTACAGCCGGTTCCGCCGGGTGGTTGCCGGTCTGCAGGGCGCCCTGCTGGCGGTCGGGCTGGCGCCGGTCGTGCCGCTGCCGCTCGCGCGAGCGGTGGTCGCCGTCGCGCTGACGTTGCTCGTGGTCTCGTTCGGTCGCGACGTGATCTGGCTGGAACGGCGCCGGGGTCAGGACCGCCACTTGATCGAGCAGCCCATGCTCGGCCGGTGCGGTTCCGGAACGGGACTCCCGGCCAGCACGCGGGTGATGGCTCCCTCGAGCAGCGCTCCGGTCACCGGCAGGCCGTTGCCGGGAGTGGAGTCGTCGAACGCTCCGCGGTAGGCCAGCCGGCCTCCGGCGTCGTAGAGGAAGAAGTCCGGGGTACACGCCGCCGAGAACGCCCGGCCCACCGACTGATCCGCGTCGATCAGGTAGGGGAACCGCCAGGCGGCCCGCTCCGCCTGCCGGGCCAGCGCCGCCGGCCGGTCGTCCGGATAGGCGTCGGCGTCGTTGGTGCAGATGCCGACCACGGCCAGGCCCAGCTGCCGGGCGAGCACCCGGCCGAGCTCGGTCTCGATGTGCCGGACGTAGGGGCAGTGGTTGCAGAGGAAGCAGACGAGCAGCGCCGGCGATTCGGCGTAATCCTGACGGCGAATGGTCGTCCCGGTGAGGTCGGCGAGCGCGAAATCGGGCACGGCAGTCCCCAGGGGCACCATCACCGAGGAGACCGCCATCCTGCCCTCCAACCGCCGACCCCGATCCTCGTTGAGACTCTGCCATAGCATCACCGGGTGGAGGGGATGGCGACCCGCCCGGTGGCGACCGAGCTGCTCGCGCACCTGCGGCGGGCCCGCGACCACATCGACCGGCACTACGCCGCGCCGCTGGACCTCGAGCAGCTCGCCGCCGTCGCCGGGGTCTCGAAGTTCCACTTCGCCCGCAGCTTCGAGGCGGCGTACGGCGAGACGCCGATCCGGTACGTGACCCGCCGCCGGATCGAGCGCGCCCAGGACCTGCTCCGCGCGGCGAACCTGACGGTCACCGAGGTGTGCATGCTCGTCGGCTTCGCCAGCCTCGGGTCCTTCTCCTCGCGGTTCACGCAGGTCGTCGGGGAGTCCCCGACCGCCTACCGGGACCGGTGGGCCGCCCGCGGCGGTCCGCGGGTGCCCGGCTGCTACCTGTTCATGAGCGGCGTGCTGGATCCGCGCGGCACCACCGGCCTCCCTGCCGGCGACCGTGCATCCCCTGGCGCCCGTGCATCCCATGGCGATCGCGCAATCTCGGAGAAGCACGTGCCGGGCGCGACGGCATAGCCTCGATACATGATCACGAACGTTTCGCTCGTCACCGTCTACTGCCTCGACCAGACCGCGGCCAAGGACTTCTACGTCGACGTCCTCGGCTTCCAGGAGCGGACCGACCTCACCGTCGGCGAGGGCTATCGCTGGGTCACCGTCGGGCATGCCGACCACCCGGAGCTGGAGATCACCCTGATGCAGCCCGGCCCGCCGCTCGACGCCGAAGGGGCCGACTTCGTCCGGCGGCAGCTCGAGAAGGGGCAGATGGGCGGCCTCGGCCTCCGGGTCGACGACTGCCGCAAGACCTACGACGAGTTGCGGGCCAAGGGCGTGGAGTTCCTGCAGGAGCCGTCGGAGCGCCCGTACGGCGTCGAGGCGGTGATGCGCGACGTCTCCGGCAACTGGCTGGTGCTGGTCGAGCCGAGGGAGTTCACCCCGGAGGACTTCGCCGGCTCGTCGTGAGGGGCGCCGTGAGACACGATGGGCCCATGGCGGGACCGTTCGGCACGGAGCTTCCGATCGTCCAGGCCCCGATGGCCGGCGTGCAGGGCCGCGCGCTGGCCGCCGCGGTCTCGAACGCGGGCGGCCTCGGATCACTGCCGTGCGCCGTCCTGAGCCCGGCGGCGATCCGCGAGGAGCTGCACGCGCTGCGCGCCGCCACGAGCGGGCCGTTCAACGTCAACTTCTTCTGCCACCCCACGCCGACGCCCGACCCGCAACGGGAGGCGGCCTGGCGCGCGGCCCTGACGCCGTACTACGAGGAGTTCGGGCTGGACGTGGACGCGATCCCGGCAGGTCCCGGGCGGGAGTCGTTCGGCGACGAGGCTGCCGAGATCCTGGCGGAGGCGCCGCCGGCGGTGGTGAGCTTCCACTTCGGGCTCCCGGACGCGCGGCTGGTGGACCGGGTGCGGGCGAGCGGCGCGATGGTCGTGTCCTCGGCGACCACGGTGGAGGAGGCGCTCTGGCTGCAGGCGCACGGCGTCGACGCCGTCATCGCGCAGGGACTCGAGGCCGGCGGCCACCGCGGGATGTTCCTCTCCGACGACGTGACCACCCAGGTGGGGACGCTGGCGCTGGTCCGCCAGGTGGTGGAGGCGGTCGACGTCCCGGTGATCGCGGCGGGCGGGATCGCCGATCCGAGTTGTGTCGCCGCCGCACTGTCGCTGGGCGCGTCGGCCGTGCAGGTGGGGACGGCGTACCTGTGCTGCCCGGAGGCGACGACGAGCGCCGTCCATCGCGCGGCGCTGCGCAGCGAGGCCGCCCGGCACACTGCGCTGACGAACCTGTTCACGGGCCGTCCCGCGCGCGGGATCGTGAACAGGTTGATCCGCGAGCTCGGCCCGATCAGCGCGGTGGCTCCCGCGTTCCCGCTGGCGACGACGGCGATCACGCCGCTGCGCGCGGAGGTGGAGCGGCGCGGCAGCGGTGAGTTCTCGCCGCTCTGGTCGGGGCAGAACGCCGGCGGCTGCACCGACGCCCCCGCGGGCGAGCTCACCCGTTCCCTGGCGGCGGATCTGTAGCGGCGTCTCCCTTGGGCCGGCGCGGCGACCTAGGGTGGCGCCGTGAAGGGCGTGGTGCTGAGTCCCGAGAGGCGTGTCGAGCTGGCGGAACTGCCGGTCCCCGAGCCCGGGCAGGACGAGGTTCTGGTCCGCTCGCACTTCTGCGGCATCTGCGGCACCGATCTGCACGCCGCCGACATCGAGGTGTTCCGGCCGGGCGTCGTGATGGGCCACGAGTTCGCCGGGGAGATCGTCGCCCTCGGCCCCGGCGTCGCCGGCTGGTCGGTCGGGCAACGGGTGACGATCAATCCCAACGGGCACGTCTGCGGGCGGTGCCGCTTCTGCCGGCAGGGGCGCTACAACCTGTGCCGGGTGGCGACGTTGGAGAATGCCGCGGGCGTGGCGAAGGACGGCGGGATGGCGGAGTACGTCGCGCTGCACACGTCCTACCTGTACCCGCTGCCGGATTCGGTGAGCACCCGGCGGGGAGCGTGCGTGGAGCCGCTGGCGGTCGCGGTCCGTGCGGTGCGGACGTCCCCGCTGCGCGTGGGCGACACCGCGGCAGTGATCGGCGGCGGGCCGGTCGGCCAGCTGATCGTGCAGATGCTGCGGCGCTCGGGGGCGAGCCGCGTGCTGCTGGTCGAGCCGTCGCCGTTCCGGCGGGAGATGGCGCTGGGCTTCGGCGCCGACGAGGCGATCACGCCGCAGGAGGCCGCGGACCGCCTGGCCGCGGACGACCTGCCGGAGGTCGACCATGTCATGGAGTGCTCGGGGCACGTCCTGGCGCTGCAGACCGGCCTCGACCTCGTGGCGCCCGGGGGCAGCGTCCGGCTGGTCGGGATGGCTCCGGCTCCGGTCACCTTCGACCCCGTGCAGGCGATCACCAAGGAAGCCCAGATCATGACCGGCTTCATCTACGTCGAGGAGTTCCCCCAGGCGATCGAGCTCGTGGCGAGCGGCGGGGTGGACGTCGACACGCTCGTCACCACGCTGACCGCGCTGGAGGACTACGCCGACGCGTTCACCGCGCTGCGCGCGCCCGAGACCACGATGAAGGTGCTGATCGAGACCGGCGGTTCCGGCTGACGGGGGGCAATGGTGAAGTTCCCCACGGCGCCGCCCGCCGCCCGGACGCCGGACCCGATGGCCGCGCCGCCGCTGCGGTGGGGCGTGATCGGGCCGGGCTGGATCGCGCAGCGGTTCGTGACGGCGCTGCAGCGTTCCACCGCGCAGCGCGTTGTCGCGGTGGCCTCCCGGGACTGGCCCGGGCCGAGGCCTTCGCCCGTGACCTCGGGATCGAGACCGCGTACGGCTCCTACCAGCAGCTGCTCTCCGACCCCGGCGTCGACGTCGCCTACATCGCCACCCCGCACAACGCCCACCATCCGTGCGCGCTGCTCGCGCTGGACGCCACACCGACCACGGCCACGATCACCGGCACGGCCGGCACGATGGAGATCGCGGCCCCTTCTACATGCCGGGCCCGTTCTGCCTCACATCGAGCAGCGGCACCGATCGCCTGGAGTTCACCGAGGCCGCCGTCCGGCACGACGCGCTGTACTACCAGGCCGCGGAGGTGGCGCGGCGGATCCGGAACGGGGAGACGGAGTCCCCGCTGCGATCTCTCTCGGACTCGGTCGCGACGATGCGCGTGCTCGATCGGATCCGGCAGTGGCTCGGCGCGCGATTCGACGGGGAGGCGGACGCCTAGGGGCACCAGCACGCCGGGCTCCGGTCGCCCGGTGATCACCAGGGGCTGGGGTACGGTCGCGGCCGTGGACGAATTCCGCGATCTGCTGGCCGCCGCCGCGGCCGAGGCGTCGTCGTTCCGGGCCTCGCTGGACGAGCGGCCGGTGGCACCGCCGACCGACGCCGCGGCACTGCGCCGGGCGTTCGACGGCGGCCTCCCCGAGGGGCCGATGCCCGCGGCCGACGTGGTCCGCGAGCTGGTCGCCGCGGCGACGCCCGGGCTGGTGGCCAGCGCCGGTCCCCGCTTCTTCGGCTTCGTGATCGGCGGAGCGCTCCCGGCGGCGACGGCCACGGAGGTCCTCGCGGTGGGCTGGGACCAGTGCGCGTTCAACGCCACGCTGGCGCCGGCGGCGCTGGTCGCCGAGGAGGTCGTCGGCGGCTGGGCCAAGCAGCTGCTCGGCCTGCCGCCGCAGGCGTCGGTGGGTTTCGTCACCGGCGGGCAGGAGGCGAACAGCGTCGCCCTGGCCGCAGCCCGCCACCACGTGCTGGCCGAGGCCGGCTGGGACGTCGAGCGGCGCGGGCTGCGCGGGGCTCCCGAGGTGCGGGTGGTGGCCGGCGTCGAGCGGCACGCCACCGTCGACCGCTCGCTCCGCCTGCTCGGACTGGGCGCCGACGCCGTCGAGCCGGTGGCCGCCGACCGGAACGGGGCGATCGACCTGGCGGACCTGCAGCGGGTGCTGGCCGCGCGGACCGGCGTCCCGACGATCCTCTGCCTGCAGGCCGGCAACGTGAACACCGGAGCGATCGACGACCTGCGCGCGGCCGGCGAGACCGGCCACCGCCATGGAGCGTGGGTGCACGTCGACGGCGCGTTCGGGCTGTGGGCCGCGGTCGACCCGACCCGGGCCTACCTCGTGGACGGCATCGAACTGGCCGACTCGTGGGCGTGCGACGCGCACAAGTGGCTGAACGTGCCCTACGACTCCGGGCTGGTGATGTGCAGCCGGCCCGAGGTGCACGCCGCCGCGGTCTCCTACACGGCCTCCTACCTGACCGGCCAGGGCGGATCGGCGGCTGCCGGCTCCGACTTCACGCTGGAGTCCTCCCGGCGCGCCCGCGGCTTCGCGGTCTGGTCCGCGCTGCGCGAGCTCGGCCGCGACGGCATGGCCGCGCTGGTGCAGCGCTGCTGCGCGCTGGCCGGCCGGTTCGCCGAGAGGCTGGCGGCCGGCGGCGCGGAGATCGGCAACGACGTCGTGCTCAACCAGGTCCTGGTGTCCTTCGGCGACGACGCGCGCACCGACCGGGTGATCGACGCCGTCCAGCGGGACGGCACCTGCTGGATGGGCGGCACCACCTGGCGGGGGCGCCGGTACATGCGCATCTCGGTGAGCAACCACGCCACCACCGAGCACGACGTCGACCGCTCCGTCGAGGCCATCCTGCGGCTGGCCGCAGCCTGCTAGCTCTGCGCCGAGGCCCCGCCGATCATGGGCCGAAGGGTGGTTTCCGGCGGCGGAATCACCCTCTCGCCCATGATCAGCGCGGCGGGGTGCGGCGGACGTCGGCGACCGGAAGCCAGTCGGTGCGCATCTCCCCGGTGGTGGGCACGCGCCAGGCGATCTCCACGGCGTCCCCGGTCCAGGCGATCGCCAGCGCGGGCTCCTCGGTGGCCTGGCCGACGTGCCAGCGGATGATCGCGATCACCGGGATGCCGCGCACCGGTCGGGTGATGTCGCCGCTGGGGACGGCGCGGAGGATGCGGGGAATGCTGGACACGGATCGACACCTCCGCGACGGATGGTTCGACCCCACCCATCACCGTACCCGCGATCGAACATATGTTCGAGTACCGCCTCGCGCGGTCACCCGTTCGGCCCACCCGATGCCCGGGCGGTCAGGCTCGGCGGTCAGAGGGTGACTACCGCCGAGGTCGCCCAGTAGACGAGCGCGGCCACGAGGGCGGCCGCCGGGATCGTCAGGACCCAGGCCGTGACGATGTTCGTGGCCACCCCCCAGCGCACGGCGGAGAAGCGCTTGGTCGCGCCCACGCCCGTCACCGCGGAGGTGATCGTATGCGTGGTGGAGATCGGCGCGGAGTAGACGTAGGCGGCGGTGTACAGCACGGCGGCCGCCGTGCTCTCCGCCGCGAACCCGGCGGGCGGGTCGAGGTGGATGATCCGCCGGCCCAGGGTGCGCATGACCCGCCAACCGCCGGAGTACGTGCCGAGGGAGATCGCCGAGGCGGCGAGCACGATCACCCACCAGGGGATCGGATCGGTTGGCGAGACGTATCCGGCGGTGAGCAGCGCCAGGAAGATGACGCCCATCGTCTTCTGCGCGTCCTGCAGGCCGTGGCCGAGCGCCATCGCCGAGGCCGACGCCGTCTGCGCCGCCCGGAAGCCCCGGCTGAGCGGGCCGGGCCGCCCGCGGCGGAACACCCACATGATCGACAGCATCAGCAGGCCGGCCAGGGTGAACCCGACCAGCGGTGAGACGACCATCGGGATCAGCACCTTGTCCACCACGCCCTGCCACTTCACCGCGGTCGCGGACGCGAGCCCCGCACCCACGAGGCCACCGATCAGCGCGTGGGAGGAGGACGACGGCAGGCCGAGGAACCAGGTGATCAGGTTCCAGCAGATCGCCCCGAGCAGGGCCGCCACCACGACGACCTGGCCATGTGCGCCGGACGGCGTCTCGATGATTCCCTGCCCGACCGTGGTGGCGACCTTCTGGCCGAGGAACGCGCCAGCGAAGTTCATCGTCGCCGCGATCAGCAGCGCCACCCGCGGGGTCAGCGCGCGGGTGGACACCGACGTGGCGATGGCGTTGGCGGCGTCATGGAAGCCGTTGGTGTAGTCGAAGCACAGGGCGATCACGACGACCACGACGACGGCGGCCAGCTCCACCGGTCACGACTCCTTGACCGCGACGGTCTCCACCGTGTGGGCCACCTTCTCGAAGGCATCCGCGGCAGCCTCGAGCTCCTCGATCACGTCCTTGAGCTTCAGCACGGTCAGCGCGTCCCACTCGCCGTCGAACAGCTTCGCCAGCAGCTTGCGGTAGATCACGTCCGCCTGGTTCTCCAGCTCGTTGATCTCGATCCAGTACTCGTCCAGACCGTTCACCCCGCGCAGCCGGGGCATCGCATCCGCGGTCACCTCCGCCGCGCGCTGCAGCACCGCGACCTGGGCGGTCATGTCCGGCGGCAGGTCACCGAGCCCGTAGAGCACGACGAAGTCGGCCGCGGCGTCCAGGTGGTCCATCACGTCGTCCAGCGACGAGGCCAGCTGGAAGATGTCCTCGCGGTCGAACGGCGTCACAAAGGTCGAGTTGACCTCGCGCATGATGGCGTGAGTGATGTCGTCGCCCTCGTGCTCGGCCACCCGCATGCGCTCGGCGATCTGCGGACGCTGGGGCGGGCCGGCCGCCAGCAGCTCGGAGAGCAGTCCAGCGCCGGTGACCAGGTTCCCCGCGGCGCGGGCGAACAGGTCGTAGAAGGTGTTGTTCACCGGTCTGAGGCGCAGTCGCACGGTGTCTCCGGAATCGAGGGGACCGTCCGCAACCGCATGCTACGGGCGCCGGACCGATCAGGCCGCTCGAGATTGTCGCAGGTCAGTGGGCTCTGTCACCGGTGGGCTCACCGGAGGGCCGCGCCGACTCCCCAGCCGAGCGTGGCGGCGCCGAGGCCGGCGAGCACGCTGCAGATCGCGTTCGCCGCGGCGAACAACCACGCGCCGTCGCGGGCCAGGCGCAGCGTCTCGTAGCCGAAGGTGCTGTAGGTGGTCAATGCCCCGCAGAAGCCCACCCCAAGGCACGCGACGGCCGAGGGGCCGATCACCGGGGTGGCGCCGACGAGAACCCCGAGGATGAACGACCCGACGACGTTGACCGTGAACGTGCCCCAGGGGAACACGCTGTCGTGCCGCGCCTGGATCGCGCGGTCGGTGAGGTAGCGCGCCGGCGCCCCGACTGCTGCGCCGAGCGCGACCAGGATCCAGGTCACGGCAGGCGCCCGGTGAGGATCCGCTCCCCCGCGCGCGCCAGCACGGTGCCCGCCCACACCGCGGCCACCGACCCGAACAGGCTGGCGGCCAGGTAGAGCAGCGCCGGGATGCCGCGGCCGGCGTCCAGCATGCGTTCGAGCTCGACGCTCGCCGTGGAGAACGTCGTGTACCCGCCGAGCACGCCGACGCCGAGGAAGGGCCGGACCAGCCGGTGCGGATCGGTCAGCTCGAGCACGACCGTCATCAGGACGCCGATCAGCAGGCATCCGGAGATGTTCACCAGCAGCGTCGACCACGGGAAGGCCGCGGGCTCGTGCGGCCACGCCGTGCTCACCGCGACCCGTGTCAGCGCACCGAGGACGCCGCCCGCGGCGATCACGCCGAGCACGTCCCAGTCAGGGGGCGGCACGGGCCGCGGGCGGCCGGCTCGCGCACGGCCACCCGCGGACCACCGATCGGACTCCGTCACCGGACCGCCGCTCGAACGCCGTCCGGCGGGAGCAGGCGATCGCTAGAAGCTCGCCTTCGGCACGCCCATGCCGGGATCGATCCGGGTCGGCCCGCTCGCGGACGGCCGGACGTCGAAGTCGAAGATGGCGGTGGGGATGTAGACGGTCGAGCAGGAGTTCGGGATGTCGACCACCCCGGAGAGCCTGCCCTCGATCGGTGCCGAGCCGAGGATCATGTACGCCTGGATGTCGCTGTAGCCGAAGTTGGTCAGATAGTCGATCGCGTGCAGGCAGGCGCGCTGGTAGGAGAGGTGGGAGTCGAGGTAGTGCTGGACGCCGTCCAGCGTCACCGAGGTTCCCGAGAACGCCAGCCACTCGCTGTACTGCGGGTCCACGTTGCCGGGCATGAAGATGGCGTTCTCGGAGACGCCGTAGGTGGCCATCCCGCCCTTGATCAGGTCGACGCCGAGGTCCATGAAGCCACCCATCTCGATGGCTCCGCAGAAGGTGATCTCGCCGTCGCCCTGGGAGAAGTGCAGGTCGCCCATGGAGAGCTTCGCCCCGGGCACGAACACCGGGTAGAAGACCCGCGTGCCCTTGGTGAGGTTCTTGATGTCCTGGTTGCCGCCGTTCTCGCGCGGCGGCGCGGTGCGGGCGGCCTCGGCTGCGACCCGGTCGAACTCCGCGCCGGACAGGCTGCCCAGGATCGCGGACTGCGGCAGCGGCGGCAGCGCCAGCGGCGGCACCCGGTTGGGGTTGGTGTCGATCAGGGCCTGCTCGCGGGCGTTCCACTTCGCCAGCAGCTCGGCGGAGGGAGCAGTGCCCATCAGGCCCGGGTGGACGATGCCCGTGTAGGAGACGCGCGGGACGTGCCGGGACGTCGCCACCCCGCCCCGGAAGTCCCAGATCACCTTGTAGGCGTCGGGGAACTGCTCGGTCAGGAAGCCTCCGCCGTTCTGCGTGGCGAAGACCCCGGTGTATCCCCAGCCCTGGCCGGCGAGCGGGCCCGAGTCCTCCTGCGGGATCGGCCCGACGTCCAGGATGTCGACGATCAGCAGGTCACCGGGTTCGGCGCCCTCCACCGCGATCGGTCCGCTGAGCACGTGCACGCCCGGAAGCGGAGCGTCCCGCACGTCCACCGCAGAGTCGTCGTTGCGGATCGCACCGTCGAACCACTCCCGGCAGTGCACGCGGAAGGTGTCGCCGGGCCGGACGTTGACCTGCGCGGGGATGTCGGGGTGCCAGCGGTTGTGACCGACGATCTCTTGATCCATGAAGCTCTTCGTCGAGTCGAGGGGGAAAACTACCTTCGGCATCGGGCCTCCTTGACGTCGTGGTTCGGATCGCGGTTCGGATCGTGGTTCGGACGGTGGTTCGGAGGGTGCTGCGGCGCAGACGTGCCGATCACGCGGGCTGCGGAGTGTCGACCGACGTGCCGGATGCCGCGGGTGTGGAGGCCCGGAGCCTCGGGTAGAGGGCCCCGAACACGACCACCAGGAAGATGGCCAAGCCGATCGCCCTGACGTTGTCGCTCTCTCCCCAGTGCCCGGTGAGCAGCAGGAACGCCGGGATGGCGCCGGTCACCCAGCCCTCGATGGCCGCGACCGCTCCGGTGTATCTGCCCAGCCCTGCCTGGTTGCGCCCCAGCAGGAGGAAGAACAGGAGCCACAGGAACGCCCAGCTGAGCCAGATCACGCCGAAGGTGTTGTCGTTGAAGCGCCCGAAGTTCAGGAACGCGTACACCACCGCGCAGATGGCCACGAACAGCGAGAACCATCCCAGCCCGGTGCCGTCCAGGTCGGCCAGCAGGTTGAAGGCGACGTAGAGATAGGTGAAGCCGAACAGGTAGAGCCCGGACGCGCCGAGGATGATGTTCTGGACGACGCCCGGCGGGCCGCTGGCGGTGATGATCAGGACGGTCGGTGTGACGACCTGCAGGCCACCCACGAAGATGTTCAGCGGGGCTGCCGACTTGGGGTCCACCCAGCCCAGCAGCATCACTCCGTTGATGAACAGCACGGCTCCCACGTAGAGGAGCCCGACAGCTCCCATGGCAGCCCACCTCCTTCCCGGTCGAGATCCACATCGATGGTTCGGCGGCTGACGTCGACGTCGACCGCCTGCGCGGCGGTTCGGGCGCGCCGAGGAACCGCAACGGCTACGGCGGATCCGCAGCCATGCGGTGGGTGTCAGGGGGAGTCAGGGGTCGGGGACAGGGCGCAGAGTCAGGGCCTTGGCAACTTCTGCAGAGCCGGGTTGACCGAGGCCGCGGGCCTTCGGCGTGCGGCGCGGGCGGGAAGAGCGGTCACGACATCCGGCTGATCCCGGCTCTTCTCGGCGCGGTCGATGGCTGCCACCCCGGCGCGCGATGCTGTGAAGAGCATCGGCGCGGTGTAGACCCTGACCGCATCGCCCCCGCACACCGGGCAGCGGACCGGTTCGGGGGCGGTCCCGATCGGGTGCCTGACCTCGAAGTCACCGTCACCGGAGCAGCGGTACTGGTAGGTCGCCAAGCGTGGCCCCTCTCGGTGTTACAGCACATGGTCACAAACCGAAAATTCCGGATGAACCAGGTGAAGCGTCAGTCTCCCCACGATTCGGACAGGGGTCAAGGGCTCCGTTGACCCTTGTCACGCACCGGAACAGGCTGTGCCGCAATGACGAGCCGCAACGACGAGCCGCAACGACGAGCCGCAACGACGGCAGGGAACGAGCAGGGAGGCCCGGGATGAGCCCCTCCGAATCCGATCCAAAGGCCGGTGCGCGGCTTGCCGCGACACGGATGTCCGCCGCGGCCGTCGCCTGGCGGGAGGCGCTGGATGCCGAGCAGCGGCGCAGCGCGTCGCGCCCGGGGCCGGAGGACCAGCCGGACGGCGCGGCGGACGCCGAGCGGCGGCGATGGTTCTACACGCCGGCCGACCACGGCGGGCTCACGATGGGCGCGCAGAGACCGGCCCAGCAGTCCCTCGCGATGCAGGTGGTCGCGAGCGGGCTGTCCCGGGCGGCGTACGTGACGGTCGCGACCGTGATGGGCCTGGAGAACGTGCTCGACGCCATCGAGGGCTGGTCCCGCGACTGGGGTTGGGAGCGGGGCCGCGATCCGAGCCGGTACTGGCTCCGGATCTTCGGTGATCCCTCGGGGTCCGCACCGTGGGGATGGCGGTTCGGCGGACATCACGTCTCGCTGAACTACCTGGTCGTCGACGGCGCGGTGGCCGCGTGCACGCCGTGCTTCCTCGGCGCCGACCCGGCCGTGGCGCCGCTGCTCGGCGGTGCCGTCGTGCGCCCGCTCGCTGCGGTGGAGGAACTGGCCCGCGAGCTGGTCACCTCGCTGGACGCCGAGGCCCGGCAGGCCGCGGTGCTGCTGCCGCGCGCACCCACCGACATCGTGGCCGGCAACCGGAGCCGGGTCGGCGAAGGCGACCGGATGATCGTGCTCGCGGACCCAGCTCTGTGGGGCAAGCAGTTCACCGAGCCGCGGCTGCGCGACGCATTGATCGAGATGAGCGCCCAGGCCGAGGAGGCCGCCGGGCTCGGCACGGCCGATCACGACGTGCTCGCGCTGACCGCGCGTCCGAAGGGTCTGCCCGGTGCACGCCTCGACGACCGGCAGCGCGAGCTGCTGCGAGCCCTGCTCGACACGTACATCGGTCGCGTCCCGGACGAGCTGCGGCCGACCCGGTACGACGAACAGGCGCTGGACGAGGTCCACGTCGCCTGGGCGGGTGACCTCGCCGTGGGGGCGCCGCACTACTACCGGCTGCAGGGGCCGCGGTTGCTGATCGAGTACGACAACGTCCAGCGCGGTGCCAACCATGCGCACTCCGTGTGGCGCGACCCGGAGGGTGACTTCGGTGCCGACGTGCTCGCCGAGCATCGCGCGGCGCACCACCGCGAGGCTGTGTGACGGCGTGTGAGGCGGCGTCACCCCGAGGCGGTGCGGGCCGGGGCGCGGGAGAAGGCCCGGGACGAGGTGCGGGACGACGTGTGAGGCGGCGCGTGCGTGCCCCGGAGGACCACCTCCACGGGCATCCTCACCGTTCTCCGGGGTGCGGATGGTGCGGCGATCCGCGCGGTGATCAGCGCTGCCGCCGCACGGGCCATCGCGGCGAGGTCGCTGCGGACCGTCGTGAGGTGGACGAGGTCCCACGCCGCCATCGGGATGTCGTCGAAGCCGACCACGGTCAGCTGATGCGGAACGTCGATCCCCGCGGCATGCGCGGCATTGCACACGCCCAGCGCGATCACGTCGTTGCCGCAGAACAGCGCGGTGGGGAGCGGGCGGATGGCGAGCAGCGCGCGCAGCCCTGCGCGGCCGGTGGACTCCGCGAACCGGCCGCGGACCACGTGCCGCGGGGACAGCGAGACGCCGTGCTCGGCCAGGCGGTCGCGGAAGCTGAGCGCCCGCTCCTCGCCGGTGCTGGTGGACTCCGGACCGAGCACCGCCCCGATCCGGCGGTGCCCGAGCGAGATCAGCAGGTCCGCGACCGCGGCCGCGCCGGCACGGTTGTCGGCAACGCAGGCGTCGGCCGAGGCGCCGTCGACGGTCCGGTTGAGCATGACGAACGGCAGCCCCCGGCGGGACAGCTCGTACGGCAGGGTGCTGGAGCGTTCGCAGGTGGTCAGGACCACGCCGTCGAGCGATCCGTCGATCAGCGGCTCGAGCTCCACGGGGGCGTCCCCCCGGTCCGTGATCAGGATCGCGCGGTATCCCCGCTCGGCCAGCGCGGCGTGCAGGGGCTCCAGCAGCGCCGGGTAGAACGGGTTGCCGAGCTCGGCGCTGACGATGCCGATCCGGCCGGTGGTCTGGGTGGACAGGGCGCGGCCGGCATGGATCGGGACGTACCCGAGGGCTCGGGCCGCTTCGCGGACACGCCGGCGGGTGGTCGCCGACACACCGGCCTGATCGCGCAGCGCACGGGACACCGTCGGCTGCGACACACCCGCGAGCCTGGCGACGTCATGACTGGTCACGGCCATCACCAGAGAGTCTCGCATGCGTATTCGGATGGATTCCCGGCCATGCCGACCATTTCCGGAGCGTTGACATGAATACATATGCGCAAGAGGCTCGGGGAAGCCGACGGTGGAGGTCGCGGTGAGCCTCGCGCGCCGAGGAGTTGCTGCCGGACAACCGAGCACTGCTCCCGGCTCCAGGCGTCGGCCCGGGCGCAGGACGGGGAGGGCGGCATGAAGTCACCACCGTTCGAATACCACCGGCCGGCGACGCTCGCCGAGGCCCTCGACCTCAAACACGACCTGGGCGGCGACGCCAGGATCCTGGCGGGCGGGCAGAGCCTGATCCCGCTGATGCACCTCCGGCTGGCGGCTCCGGCCCAATTGATCGACATCAATGCGCTCGACGAACTGGCCTACCTGCGCCGCGAGAACGGGCACCTGGCGGTCGGTGCCCGCACCCGGCATGCGGAGCTTCTCGACAACGCAGGCGCCACGGCGGCGGCGCCCCTCCTGGCCCGGGCGGTGCGCTGCGTCGGCCACGCCCAGATCCGCCACCGCGGCACCGTGGTCGGCAGCGTGGCGCACGCCGACCCGTCCGCGGAGATCCCCGCGGCACTGCTCGCGCTCGGCGGGACGGTCACCGCCCGCAGCGCCCGGGCGGACCGGACGATCCCCGCGGGGGACTTCTTCACCGGGCCGTTCCAGACCGCGCTGGCCGACGACGAGATCGCCACCGAGGTGCGGTTCCCCACCTGGCCGGACGACACGGGGACGGCTTTCCTCGAGCTGTGCAGGGTGTACCAGGGCTTCCCCGTGGTCGGCGTCGCCGCTCTCGTGCGCCTGTCCGGGGGGACCGTGGATCGCGGCGCCGTGGGGCTGTGCGGGATGGCCGGCAACGCGATCACCGTGCCGGTCGACGGGTTGATCGGTAACCCGCCGACTCCGGAGACGATCGCGGCCGTGGCGCACGACGCAGTCCGCGGCCTGGAGCCTCCGGGCGACGTGCACGGCTCGACCCCCTACCGGAGGCGGGTCGGCGAGGCCTACGTCCGCCGGGCGCTAACCGCGGCGGCCGCCGATGCAGGGAGGCCCACATGAGCCGGCGGGTCAGCATCTCGGTCAACGGAACCCGGTACCAGCACGACGTCGAGCCGCGGCTGGCCCTGGTCGACCTCCTCCGCGACGACTTGCACCTGACCGGCACGAACATCGGCTGCGAGCAGGGCGTGTGCGGGGCCTGCACCGTGCTGGTCGACGGCAGGTCGGTGCTGTCCTGCCTGATGCTCGCCGTCCAGGCGGACGGGTGCGAGGTCTCCACGGTCGAGGGCCTGGCCGACGGCGCGGGGCTGCACCCGCTGCAGGAGGCCTTCTGGGAGAAACAGGGCCTGCAGTGCGGCTTCTGCACCCCGGGAATGCTGATGCGCGCCAGCGAGATCCTGGCCGCGGACCCCTCGCCGACCGCCGAGACCGTGCGCGAGGCCATCTCCGGAAACCTGTGCCGGTGCACGGGGTACCAGTTCATCGTCGAGTCGATCCTCGACGCCGCTGAGCGCATGTCCGGCCGTATGTCCAGCAACGCCTGAGGGGGTCCGCGATGACCGCACCGGCAGTGCGCCGTCACGACAAGGAGACGACCTGGGTCGGCCGGTCGATCCGGCGGATCGAGGACCCCAAGTTCCTGCGCGGCAAGGGCGGCTACATCGGCAACCGGGCGCTGCCGGGCATGCTGCACGCCGCGCTGGTCAAGTCGCCGTACGCGCACTCCAGGATCGTGAACATCGACCTCACCGCGGCCCGGCAGGTCCCCGGCGTGGTCGCGATCGTCACCGGCGCCGATGCGGCGCAGCTGTGCGATCCCATGCCCGACTTCGGGCCCGACCCGTCCAAGCACACCTGGCGGCTGCTGGCGCACGAGAAGGTCCGCTACGTCGGTGAGGGCGTGGTCGCGATCGCGGCGGAGAGCCGCTACGCCGCCGAGGACGCCGCCGCGCAGGTGATCGTCGACTACGAGCCGCTGCCGCCGATCGTCGACCCTGAGGAGGCGCTGAAACCGGAGTCGCCGCTGGTGCACGACGCGCTCGGGTCCAACATCGCCTACCAGCGCACCTTCACCTTCGGCGATGTGGACGCCGCGTTCGCCGACGCGGATCTCGTGGTGGAGGACCGGCTGCAGTGGGGCCGTTCGGGCGCGCAACCGCTGGAAACCGTGGGGGCGATCGCCTCCTACGACTCCGGCACCGGGCAGCTGACCGTCTGGGTCAACTCCCTCACCTTCACCAGCTACCTGTTCCTGCTGGCCGGAACGTTGAAGATCCCGTCGAACAAGCTCGACGTGCACCCCGTCCCCGCCGGCGGCAGCTTCGGATCCAAGCTGTGGGCGGTCAAGCAGGCGGCGATCGCGAGCATGCTCTCCAAGGTCACCGACCGGCCGGTGAAGTATATGGAGGACCGCCACGACGCGCTGTCCAACAACGACCACTCGGGCTCCGACCGGATCTACTACGCCTCGCTCGCGGTGAAGAACGACGGCACCATGACCGGCCTGAAGGTCCATGCCATCGAGGACTACGGCGCCTACATCCAGTTCGGCGTCGGTCACCACGGCAACGCGCTGGCCCAGGTGGTCGGGCCGTACCGGATCGGCGCGGTCGAGTACGGCGTGCAGGCCGTGCTGACCAACAAGAACCAGCAGGGCGCCTACCGCGGGTTCGGCTCCGAGGTGAACAACTGGATGCTCGAGCGGATGGTCGACCTGGCCGCCCGGCGGCTGAACATGGACCGGCGCGACATCCGGCGGAAGAACTTCATCCGGCGGGAGGAGTTCCCGTACTTCATCCCCACCGGAAACGTCTACGACTCCGGCGACTACGAGCCGGTGCTGGACAAGGCCCTGGAGCTGGGACGCTGGGACCACTGGCAGGCCGAGAAGCTGCGCCTGCGCGAGCAGGGCCGTTACCTCGGCATCGGCCTGGTCTCCTGCCAGGAGCGCAGCGTGTTCAGCGCGACCGAGTTCTGGTTCTGGTTCGACGAGCCCGGCGCACCCGTGACCTCCATGCCGGAGAGCATCACGCTTGACGTGGACGCCCTCGGCAACTTCACCGCGACGCTGTACTCCTGCGCGTTCTGGGGCAACTCCCCGGAGACGATGACCGCCCAGCTGATCGCCGAGGAGTTCGACGTCGATCCGCAGAGCGTGAACGTCGTCTACGCCGGCACCGGGCAGGGGCTGCCGGCCACCGGGCCGGGCGGCAGCCGGTTCACCGTGATGATCGCGGGTGCGATCGAGGGCGCTGCAGCGAAGATCAAGAAGAAGGCGTTCGCGATCGCCGCGCACCTGTTGGAGGTCTCGGCCGACGACCTGGAATGGGTGGACGGCGGCATCCAGGTGAAGGGCAGCCCGGACGCACGCAAGACGCTCGGCGAGATCGCGATCACGGCGCACCTGTTCAAGCACTCGCTGCCGGAGGAGATCGAGTCCGGGTTGGAGGGCAGCCAGGTCTTCGACCACCCGTACACGACGATGCCGTCGGCGGACCGCAAGGACCTCGGCGTCTTCTACCCGTTCATGGGTCACGCGAGCCACGTCGCCGTCGTCGAGGTCGACCCCGAGACAGGGAAGGTCGACTTCCTCGACTACGCCGCCGTGCACGACTGCGGCACGATGGTCAACCCCCGCTCGCTGGAGGGCCACATGATCGGTGGCACCGCCCAGGGCATCGGGACCACGCTGCTGGAGGAGTTCGTCTACGACGACAACGGCGACTTCCAGTCCGGCACGTTCCTCAACTACCTGCTCCCGACGTCGATGGACGTCCCCGAGGTGAAATGCGGCCACCTCGAGACGCCGTCGCCGTACACCCCCTACGGGATCAAGGGAGGGGGTGAGGGTGGCCGGATGATGGCCCCCGGCGCGATCTTCGCGGCGATCGACGACGCGCTGGAGCCGTTCGGGGTCCGGCTGCGCAGGCTGCCGGCCACCCCGGAGCGGGTGGTGCAGGCGATCGAGGAGGCCGGCGGCTGACCGGCGCGGCGCGATCCCCGAACCGCTGCTGAGCGATGGCTGAGCGGCGGGTCAGCATCGTCACCGGCGCCAGCCAGGGAATCGGGCGTCAGATCGCGCTCGCCCTCGCGGCCCGCGGGGACGCCGTGGCGCTCGCGGCCCGGCAGACCGCGCGGCTGGCCGAGGTGGCTGAGCAGATCGAGCAGGCCGGCGGCGAGTCCTTGGTCGTCCGCACCGACGTCACCGACCCGGCCAGCGTGCAGGAGATGGCCGCGTCGGTGGTCGGGCGGTTCGACCGGATCGACGCGGTGGTGGCCAACAGCGGGATCGGCGGCCCCAGCGGCCCGCTCTGGGAGCTGGATGCGCAGGAGTGGGAGCGGACGTTCGAGGTGAACGTGCACGGGGTCTTCCACACCGCACGAGC
>JBKPQU010000211.1:0-10436 GCA_046734255.1 Actinomycetota bacterium | reverse complement strand
ATCGAGGACCAGGCGGTGGTCAGCGCGCTCCGCTCGAACCGCGCGACGGCGACGGTCATCCCGCCGTCGCGGACGGTCGCACCGACGACCTCGCCGGCGGTCGAGCAGCCCACGACGACCGACCGGGGGAAGGCGGCCTGGACGGCCTTGATCGGCACCTCCACCTCCGCCGCACCGAGGCCGGAGAAGATCAGCACCAGGGTGTCCGGGGAGTCGAGGTCGGTCGGCAGGCCGCCGAGCTCCTCATGCGGGGCCGGCAGATAGCTGGTGCTGATGATCATGTCGTCCGGCTCCGTTCGCGACGTCCCGCGCGCGGGCCGCAACCGCCTCGATCGGCCGGTTCCCAGGTCGAAGCGCGGCCTCTGCCGGATATCGGCACCCGCGGCTTCCCGCTGAACCGCGGAGGGCCGGATTCACCGCCGCCGCCCACCGCTCCGCGGGCCGGGCATCGGCGGACCATTCGCCCTAGAATCTCGGCGCCAGGGCGACCTGCATTTTCTTCACCGGGAGGTGGCGGTGAGTCGGCTCGAGGATCTGGTGGAACGGCTGGCCGGCGAGACGGGTTTCTCCGGCGTCGTCCGGGTCGACCGCCAGGAAGAACTGGAGTTCGTCCGGGCGTACGGGCTCGCCCATCGCGCTCATGGGATCCCGATGGGCGTTGACACGCAATTGGCGATCGCCAGCGGATCGAAAGGGTTTACCGCGCTCGCCGTGATGAGCCTGATCGAGGACGGGTCGCTGGCGCTGTCGACGACCGCACGGTCATTGCTCGGCGACGATCTCCCACTGATCGGTGACGATGTCACGGTCGAACACCTGCTCGCCCACCGTTCGGGCATCGGCGATTACCTCGACGAGGAGGCCGGAGGAGACATCAGCGACTACGTGCTGGCCGTGCCGGTCCATGAACTGGCGAACACGGAGCAGTTCCTCGCGGTCCTGGGCGGGCACGCGGCGAAATTCCCTGCCGGGGAGCGCTTCTCCTACTGCAACGGCGGCTACGTCGTCCTCGCCCTGCTCGCCGAGAGAGCGGCAGGTGTGCGGTTCCACGAACTCGTGCGTCGCCGGGTCTGCGCGCCCGCCGGAATGGTCGACACCGACTTCCTGCGGTCCGACCAACTCCCGGGCCGCGCCGCGCTCTGCTACCTGCTCATCGATGGTCAATGGCGGACGAACGTCCTCCACCTGCCGGTGCTCGGCAACGGCGACGGCGGGATCTACACCACGGCGGCGGACATCCGACGGTTCTGGTCGGCGCTGTTCGCCGGGCGCATCGTCTCCGCCGCCTCGGTGGGCGAGATGGTCCGCCCCCGCAGCGGCGTGCCGTCCGAGTCGATGCGTTACGGGATGGGCTTCTGGCTGCACGAATCGGGCGATGCGGTGATACTCGAGGGCTACGACGCCGGGGTCTCCTTCCGCAGCGTGCACGACCCGGTCTCGCGACTCACGCACACGGTGATGGCGAACACCTCGGAGGGCGCATGGCCGCTCGCCCGAGCGCTGGAGGCTCACTGCGCGGGAGACCGCTAGATTGACGCGATGCGGTTGACGGACACGCTCTCGATCGAAGCTCCGGCCGAGGTGGTCTGGCGCCTGACGATCGGGATCGCCGACTGGCCCTCGTTCCTGCCGACGGTGCAACGGATCGAGCCGCTCGAGTCGGGCCCCCTGCGGGTGGGCAGCTCGGCGAAGGTCAAACAGCCGAGGCAGACCGAGGCGGTCTGGACGGTGACGCGGCTGGAACCGGGCCGGGAGTTCACCTGGCGGACCGCTCGCCTGGGCCTGGAAATGGTCGGTTCCCATCTCATCGCCGAGGACGCCGGAGGATGCCGCAACACGTTGGTCCTCGATGTCACCGGGCCGGCGTCCCGGCCATTCGGTTGGCTGTTCGGGCCAGTTCTCCGGCGCTCGCTGCGAGCCGAGAATGCGGGATTCAAGCGGAAGGCCGAGGAATCGGGTCCCACGGACGGCTGACGCGCGGTGTGAATTCGGTATCTGGTGGCATTTTCTGGCAATTCCTTGAGCCCTCCGGCCCGGTCGTAGGTTTTGACATTTTGCAATGTCAGCGCCACGATCGATACACCCCAGCCCCCGGAGAAAGGCCCTTGCCGTGGCACAGCAGGTGCAAGTTCAGCTGATCGACGACCTCGACGGAAGCGAAGCGGTGGAGACCGTCACTTTCGCTCTCGACGGCGTCGGCTACGAGCTCGACCTCAGCGCCAGGAATGCGGAGAAACTGCGTTCGGCTCTGGCCAAGTACGTCGCGTCTGCTCGCCGGGTCCGCGGCAGCCGTCGCGGCCGGAACGGAAGCGGACGCGGGTCGAAGTCCTCCGCCGTGGACCTGGCAACGGTCCGCGAGTGGGCCCGGGCGAACGGCTTCGACGTGTCGGACCGCGGCCGGGTCGCCGGCGAGGTGCTCGACGCCTACCAAGCTGCGCGGTAGTTCTCGTAGTTCTCCAGGTCGCCGCCGGGTGACCCGGGCGGCGGACCCGCAGGTCCTGGGGCGGGGCGACGCAGGGCCTGTGCGGAGTACGGGGCCGTGAGAGGCTGCGTCCTATGCCGGACAACCCGACGGGCGACCCCGAGCCGGCCGCAACGATCAGCGACGAGCACGCGGAGAGCCTGAAGGAGCCCGAGCGCGCGGCGCACGGAGGTGTCCGCCGCGGGATCGAGGCGGGCCTCGTCGTGGGGGCGCTGGGCGTGGTGTTCGGCGATATCGGAACCAGCCCGCTGTACGCCCTGCAGACCGTGTTCAAAATCGACAACGGGGCCGTCCGGCCGACCCCCGAGGATGTCTACGGCGTCATATCGTTGATGTTCTGGTCGATCACCATCGTTGTCTCGATCAAGTACGTCAGCATCGTCATGCGCGCCGACAACCACGGCGAGGGCGGTGTGATGGCGCTGATCGCCCTGGTGCGAGGCCTCCTCGGCGACGTCCGCGGCAGCACCAAGGCCATCGTGGCCCTTGGCGTCCTGGGCGCCTCACTGTTCTACGGCGACACCTTGATCACCCCGGCGATCTCGGTGCTGTCGGCGGTCGAGGGGCTGGAGGTCGCCTCGCCCCAGTTGTCCCACCTCGTGCTGCCCCTCGCCGCGATCATCCTGACCGGCCTGTTCGCGGTGCAGCGGTTCGGCACCGGCCGGGTCGGCACCTTCTTCGGTCCGGTAATGATCGTCTGGTTCACCGTGATCGGGCTTGCCGGGCTGCGGGAGGTGGTCACCCGCCCGCACGTGCTCCTCGGGCTGTCCCCCACCTACGCGATCTCATTCGTCATCGCACACCCGTACATCGCGTTCGTGGCGATCGGCGCGGTCGTCCTGGTGATCACCGGGGCTGAGGCGCTGTACGCCGACATGGGCCACTTCGGCCGCCCACCGATCGCCCGGGCCTGGTTCTTCGTCGTGTTCCCGGCGCTCACCCTGAACTACCTCGGGCAGGCCGCGCTGATCCTCCGCGACCCGTCGGCGACGGAGAACCCGTTCTTCCTGCTGCTGCCCCCCTGGGCGCGCCTCCCGATGGTCGCCCTCGCCACCATGGCCACCGTGATCGCGTCCCAGGCGGTGATCTCCGGGGCGTTCTCGGTCACGCGGCAGGCCGTCCAGCTCGGCTTCCTCCCGACGGTGACGGTCAGGCAGACCTCCGAGCACGCCGGCGGCCAGATCTACCTCCCGGCGGTGAACGGGTTGCTGTTCGTCGGCGTCCTCACGCTGATGCTCGCCTTCGGGTCCTCGGCCAGGCTTGCGACCGCGTACGGCGTCGCCGTCACCGGCGCGCTTCTGATCGACACCGTGCTCATGCTGGTCGTCGTGCGCGTGGGCTGGAAGTGGTCTATCGGCAGGGTGGTTCTGATGGCCCTGGTCTTCGGCGGGCTCGAGCTGACCTTCTTCACCGGAAACCTGGTCAAGATCTTCCACGGGGGGTGGCTGCCCCTGCTGATCGCCGCCGCGATCTTCACGGCGATGACGTCGTGGCAGCGCGGGCGCGTGATCGTGACCAAGAGACGCACCGAGCAGGAGGGATCGCTGCGGGCGTTCATCGACGAGCTGCACACCAGACCCGTGCCTCGGGTGGAGGGCGCCGCGGTCTTCCCGCACCCCTCCAAGGACACGGCTCCCCTGGCCCTGCGCGCCAACGTGCGCTACAACCACGTGCTGCACCAGACCGTCGTCATCGTCAGCGCGCGGGCGGAAACCGTGCCGATCATGGCCCCCGAACACCGGGTGCAGGTGGACGACCTCGGCTACGACGACGACGGGATCTTCCACCTGACCCTGCACTACGGCTTCTCCGAAACGCCGGACCTCCCCACGGCCCTTCGCCAGGCCCGAGAGGACGGCCGGCTCGAGGTCGACCTCGACCCCGACGAGGCGTCGTACTTCCTCTCCCGCGCCTCGCTGCGCGCCGTGCATGGCCCGGGGTTCAACCGGTGGCGCAAGCTGCTGTTCATCACGATGGCGCACAACGCGGCCAACCCGGCGGAGTACTTCGGGCTGCCCCCGGACCGCACGGTCGTCATGGGCACGCACATCGACCTCTGACGGGGCAAGGAGTCGGCAAGGACTCGGCAGGGACTCGGCAGGGACTCAGCAGGGACTCAGCGCAGCTTCATGCCGACGACGTCCGGGTCGGGCGTGTGCTGCCGGAAGGCCAGCACCCAGCGGGCGACCCAGGTGTACACGCTGGAGACCCGGGCCCGGTACTCGTGGCCCTCGGCGTCGCGCGCCCTGACGCAGTAGGACAGCAGCACGGTCTCGCCGTTCACCAGCACGGTGCGGCGCTCGGTCAGGGCGTAGTCCGTCCACGGCGCGCGGTCGTCCCACTGGCGCAACAGGTCGTCCCGCAAGAGCACGCGCCCCGGAACGACGACGAAGGCGTCCGCCGCCAGCACCTTGGCGTAGAAGTCCTGCACCCCGCCGGAGGTACCCGCGCTCCAGAAACCCTCTTCGAGCCCCCAGGCCTCATCCACAGCTCTCACCCTCATGTCCGGGCCCTGCCGGCCCGTCGAACCCGCTCGATGCTACAGATCCGGATCCGGGCGACTTGGAACGACTCACCCGGCCGGCCCCACCCCGGCTCAGGCAGCGGCCAGCTCGCGCATGGCTTTCAGGTACCTGGCCATCTGCAGGTCCTGGGCCCGGCGACTGAACGGGCCGGCGGCGCGGGCCAGGAGCATGGCCGGGCGCGAGAACACCCGGACGCCGAAGCTGACCCGGCCCGAAGGTTCGATGTCGACCAGGAACGCCTCCTCGCCCGTCACCGGATGGCCGGGCAACGTGCCGTAGGCGAAGCCTCGCCGATCCGGCTCGTCCACGGTGTAGATCACCCGGCAGGGCGCGACCAGGCCCAGCCAGGCCGGCCCCAGGCTCACGACCACGTCGGCGCCGCGGATGGCCACCGGGTTGGAGGCGTGGACCGACAGTCCGGCCCGCCGGTGCATGTCCCAGGCCATCAGCCCACCGGCCGCGCGCTCGAACGCCTCCCGTCCGGTTCCCAGCGAGGCCCGGCGATCGACGGTCCGGTAACCCTCCGGCAGGCGCGCCCACGCCGTCCCGCCGATCTCGGCGTACGTCACCTCTTCGACCGTCAGCGCCGGCAGGCTGGCGGCCGTCCGCGTCCATCCCACGCCCCGAGTCTGCCCGAGGGGCTCTCGCCCGCAGGTCGACCTCTCCCGCGCGCCCTCCCTGCGCCCGGAAGCCCACGGCGTGACACCGCGGGCTTCCGGTAGGCACGGTGTCACGCCGTGGGCGATGAGGGTGAGCGCAAGGCCGCACACTGGCGGGCATCGCGCGCCTAGCCGGCGGTGACCGGCTCCCGGACCGCGGGCGCGGTCGCCGAGTCCGCTGCCGCGACGTACCCGTGGACGAACGACCGTCCGCGCCACCGCCGGTAGACGACCACGGCGAGCGTGAGCACGACATGGCCGGTACGTACTGCCACCCGCCCTGCACGGCGGACATTGAGCCGGAGGCGTTGAACGACGCGTGCAGCAGGCCGATGGCGAAGATGCTGCCGCCGGTGTCGATCAGTTGGATGCCCAGCAGGTAGCGGAAGAACGGGGCGGCCAGAGCGAGCAGTCCGAGGTCGAGCCCCGCCTGCGCCCAGGTGGTCCCCCGCCAGCCGTGCTCGGCGAAGATCAATGGAATGTGGATGACGAAGAACGGGACGGCGGTGAGGAGCGATCCGATCAGCAGCCCGTGACGCCATCAGCCGGCTCTGCACGAAGCCACCCCAGGCGGTCTCCTCCCACAGGTTGGCCAGCAGCAGGCCGAAGACGAACGTCTGGAAGAGGTAGGCGCCCACCAGGCTCACCCAGCCACCGGCCGGCGCTTGCAACGTGTCGGTCACAGCGGCGACCAGCAGCGTCAGCAGTGGCATGGCGGTGCTCAGGACGACGAAGCGGGCGATGCCGACCCGCCAGCGGATCACCCCGGCGAACAGCCGCCGCACTCCCGCGCGCCCCTGCTCCAACGCCGTGACCAGCGCCGCGGCGCCGGGCAGCAACAGCAGCTCGAAGAGGAGCCCCGGAGTCACGTCCTGGCCGTTGACCAGCAGGGTGAACAGGACCGGCCAGGTCAGGCCGATCACGATGGCGAGGAACAGGGTCAGCGGCCGGCGGCGGGCGAGGTCACGGATCGGGCCGGACCGGCGGTCAGGGACGGCGACGTGCTCGTTCATGATGGCTCCTGGGTCCTGGGCCGACCGGTCATCGCCGATCGACCTGCCGGCGGTGCGGGGTACGCCATCACGGTGTCCGGTTCCGCCGTCCGGATCGTCGCCCCCGAACGAATCTGACCGTGGGTGCGGGCGGCGATCGACGTACGCCGGGCGGCCGGCCGGTGCTCTCGTGTCGGCCGGCAGGCGTACGCCTGCGGGCCAATGCCGGCCCCGGTACCCGGTCGCTACGGTTGCGGCGGGTACCAAGCGCCACCCGCGCTGGACTCCCTGACCGAGCGGGAGGTCGAGGTGCTCACCCTGGTGGCGAAGGGACTGTCCAACGCCGAGATCGCCGAGCGCCTGTACGTCAGCCCGGCGACCGCCAAGACGCACCTGGCCCGGCTGCTGATGAAGCTCCAGGCACGTGACCGGGCCCAGCTGATCATCATCGCCTACGAGAGCGGCCTGGTGTCACCGCGCCCACCGACGCCGCGAGGCTAGCGGGCACTGGCCGCCCGCGCCGCACCGGCGCTGGCGAGGCAGATCACGGCGATGGCCGCGGCCTGCACGGGCGTCAATGTCTGATGCAGGAGGACGAGCCCTGCCAGCGCGGCCACCGCCGGCTCCAGGCTCATCAGCACGCCGAAGGTTGCTGCCGGCAGGGACTGCAGCGCGACCATCTCCAGCCCCCACGGCAGCGCCGACGACAGCGCGCCGACGGCGGCACCGAGCAGGAGCGCACCCGGGCGGAGGAGTTCCGTCCCGGCCGTGACCACACCCACCGGGGTGATCAGCAGTGCCGCGACGGCCAGGGCGAGCGCGAGGCCCTGGATACCCGGCAGCGCTGAACCCACGCGCTGGCTGAGCAGGATGTAGCTCGCCCAGCCCACGGCGGCGGCCAGGGCGAGCGCCACCCCCAGCGGGTCGAGGTCCCCGTTGAAGAGTGCCCTCCCCCCACCGGTCAGCAGCACCACGCCGACGGCGGCGAGCGCCGCCCACACCAGGTCCCGCCGCCGGCGCCGGCCGAACACGGCGACAGCGAGCGGACCGGCGAACTCGATCGTGACGACGATCCCGAGGGGGATCCGGTCGATCGCGTAGTAGAACGCGAGGTTCATCAGCGCGAGCACCGTCCCGAAGGCCACCAGCAGCCGGAGCCGCGACCGGGTGACCGCTCGCACGTCCGGCCTGGTGAACGCGACCAGCAGGGCGGTCGCGGCCAGAAGGCGGACGGTCACCGTGCCCGGGATGCCGAGCACCGGGAACAGGTGCGTCGCCAGCGCGGCACCGATCTGCACCGACGCGATCGAGCCCAGGACGGCCACCGTCGCCCGCGCAGGAGAGACGGTGGCCCGATCGAGCGTCGCGGAGGTCACGGCTCAACCCTGCGTCACCTGCACGCGGCCGGGGAAATGCCTTTCGATCGCGCCTTATGCTCGATGGGCATGAGCGTGGAACTGCGTCACCTGCGCGCCTTCGCCGCCATCGCCCAGGCAGGCACGATCTCCGGTGCCGCACGGGATCTGGGCATGACGCAGCCCGCGCTGTCCCGGACGCTGCGCCAGCTGGAGACCGCCATCGGTGTCCGGCTGGTGGAACGGACGACGTCCTCGCTGCGGCTCTCACCGGCCGGGGAGGCCATGCTTCCGCGCGTGGACGCGGCGCTGGCGAGCGTCGACCTCGCCCTCGACGCGGCCCGCAACGCGACCTGGCCGCTCCGGGTGGGGCACGCGTGGTCGGCGATCGGGCCGCGCACGGCCGCCATCGTGCGCGCCTGGATGGCGGCCTGCCCCGACGTGCCGATCGAGCTCCGGCAGATCGACGACCGCCATGCGGGCCTGACCCGCGACCTCGTCGACGTGGCCGTGCTGCGCGGCGTCCCCGTACCCGACGGGATGGAGTCCGTGCCGCTGGACGCCGAGCCCAGGATGGCCGTACTGGCAGACGATCACCCGCTCTCGGGGGAACCGGGTCTGCGGATGGCCGACCTGGCCCGCGATGCGCTCGTCGTCAACACCGTCACCGGAACCGTCACGCCGCAGCTGTGGCCGCCGGACGCCCGGCCCTCGGTGGCCGCCCGGGTGGGATCGATCGAGGACTGGCTCGTCGCCATCGCCGCGGGGCAAGGGTTCGGGGTGACGGCCGCCTCCTCGGCCGAGCTGCACGCACGGCCCGGGGTGACGTTCGTGCCGCTGGTGGACGCGCCCCCGATGCCGGTCGCCCTCGCCTGGCGCCGCGGGCCGGGCCACGCCGCGCGCGAGCGGTTCGTCGCCGTGGCGCTCGCCGTCGTCCGGAACGGCGAGGCGGGCTGAGGGCGACGCGAGCCATTCGGGGCATTCAGTGCCCGGATGCTTCACAACCGCCCCGCCCCGGTCGACAAGCACTTGGGGGCCACTGTGCGGAGTTGCGCGCACCTCCGGTGAGCACGGTGTCACATCGTGCTCTTCCGGTGCGCACGGTGTCACACCGTGCGCATGCTCACTGGGGCGGGTGCGACCGGTGTCACGCCCTGGGCCTCCGAGGGGAGGTTCGTGTGACAACTCAGCACAAGGCACCCCCGGGCTGGTACCCCGACCCCTACCGGCACGCGGAGCAGCGCTGGTACGACGGGCGGGAGTGGACCCGGCACGTTCACCCGGTCGGTCCTATCCGGGAGGTCGTGCCGCCCGGCTCGCTACCGACCGGCATGCACCCGATCGGGTCGGAGTACTGGCTGATCCCCGTGGGCCGGCCCTGGCAGTCGGTTGTGGCGCCCTGGGCCGGGTTCGGCGGGCTGTTCATCCCGTTCCTGGGCATCGCGGCGATCGTGCTGGGCGTGCTGGCACTGCGGCTGCCCAGGGATCCGCACCATCCCGGGCGGGGGCGACCGGTCGTCGGGATCGTCCTGGGAGTGATCGGCACCGGCTGTTGGGCCGGGATCCTCGGCGCGGCCCTGTCCGGCTGACCCCGGAGGAACGCTCAGGACGTGCCGCGGAAGTCGACGTCCTTGGTCTCGACCGTCCCGGCCGTCCGCCCCGGCGCCGTCTGGTGGGTCCAGTACAGGTTGGTGTGTGCGATGACCTGGTCCGGCGGGGGCGCCCCCCATGCCGACTGGTCCTCGGTGGTGTGGGCGTCGCTGACCAGCGTGGCGTCGTACCCCCGGGCGAACGCGCCGTGGAGGGTCGAGCGGACGCACGCATCGGTCTGCGCGCCGACGACGACGAGCCGCCCGATCCCGAGGCCCGACAGCACGGTCTCGAGGGTAGTGGCCTCGAAGGAGTCGCCATAGTTCTTCTCGATCAGTGGCTCGGTCTCGCCCGGCGCCAGCTCGGGGACGATCCGCCACTCGTCGCTCCCCCGGGCGAGCCCCTCGTCGGAGTGCTGGACCCAGACGACGGGAACCCCTTCCTGCCGCGCCCTGTCGACCAGGCTGCCGACGTTCGCGACGACCGTGTCGCGCTCGTGGTTCCCGTCGACGACGCCGTTCTGCACGTCGATGACGAGCAGCGCGGTGTTCGGCCGGTTCTCGAGTGTGGTCATGGTCTCCTCTTGTTCACGCCTGGATCGGGCCTGCTCCTACGACCACCACGGTAGAGCCACCCACCGACAGCGCCGGAGCGGGCGGCCCGCGTCACAGGCGGTGCAGCACGACATCGGCGAGCCGGCCGGCGTCCGCGGTCAGCGTCAGGTAAGTGCAGTGCGGCTGGCGGCGACGGTCGGTGGGCGAGCCCGGGTTGAGCAGGCGGAGTCCGCCCGGAGTGGTGCTGTCCCAGGGGATATGACTGTGCCCGAACACCAG
>JBKPQU010000210.1:0-13441 GCA_046734255.1 Actinomycetota bacterium | reverse complement strand
CTACGTCATCGGCTGTGCTCCGACCGCGCTGTTCGAACTCCTCGCCGTCGCCGGCGAGGCACGGCCGGCGCTGGTGATCGGGCTGCCGGTGGGGTTCGTCGGGGCCGTGGAGTCCAAGGCGGCGCTGCGGGCGAGCGGGCTTCCCGCGGTGTCCAACCGCGGCCGCAAGGGCGGATCCGCGGTCGCCGCCGCCGCGCTCAACGCACTGCTCTACACCGAGGGGGAGGCATGACCCTGCTACCGGGACCGCAACCGGAGCCGCTGCTCGTCGTCGGGCACGGCACCAGGAGCCCCGCCGGGGTCGCCCAGTTCGGCGCGCTGGTCGAGCGGGTCCGCCGCCGCGGCGCCGGGCGCGTCGGCGACGTCCAGGGCGGCTTCATCGAACTGGCGCCGCCGCCGCTGACCGAGGCGGTCGGCGCGCTGGTGGACGCCGGCCACCGCTCGATGGTCGCGCTGCCGCTGATGCTGGTCGCCGCCGGGCACGGGAAGGGCGACATCCCCGCCGCGCTGGCCCGCGAGCAGCAGCGCCATCCCGGCCTGTCGTACCGCTACGGCCGCCCGCTCGGCCCGCACCCGCTGCTGCTCGACGTCGTCGAGCAGCGGATCGACGCGGCGCTTGCGGGCGACGACCGCTCGGGTACGCACATCGCGCTGATCGGCCGGGGATCCTCGGACCCGGATGCGAACGCCGAGATCGCCAAGGTCGCCCGGCTGCTATGGGAGGGGCGCGGGTACGCCGGGGTCGAGCCGGCGTTCATCTCGCTCGCCGAGCCGTCGGTGCCGGCCGTCCTGGAACGCCTGCGACTGCTGCGCGCCCGGCGGATCGTGGTCGCGCCGTACTTCCTGTTCGCGGGGGTGCTGCCCGACCGGATCGTTGCTCAGGCGGGCGAGTTCGCCGGCTCCTGTCCGGGGATCGACGTCCGGGTCGCCGGGGTGATCGGGGACTGCGACCCGCTGGCGGATCTCGTGCTGGAGCGGTACGCCGAGGCGCGGCACGGCGACATCCGGATGAACTGCGACACCTGCGCGTACCGGGTCGCGATGCCCGGCCACACGGACAAGCTGGGCAAGCCGCAGCGACCGCACGACCATCCGCACGACCCGGTCGACGGCGACCACCACGACCACCACCACCACGAGCATCACGGCGATGACCACGAGCACGTCGGCGCCGGGCACCGGGTCTAGAAGAGCCGGGCGGGCGCCACGCGGGTGGCCTCCAGGTCGAGCAACAGTCGCTTGCGCTCCAGCCCGCCCGCGTAGCCCTTGAGGCCGCCGTCGGCGGAGATCACCCGATGGCAGGGCACGACCACCGCGACCGGGTTGGCGGCGATCGCCGCCGCCACCTTGCGGAGCATCTCGTGCCCCGGCCCGAACGGCTCGGCGATCTGCCCGTAGCTTCGGGTCTGCCCGTAGGGGATCTCGCGCAGCGACTCCCACACCTGCCGCCGGAACTCCCCGCCGTGCAACCGGATCGGCAGCGTGAACTCGGTGAGCTCACCGGCGAAGTACTCGCGGAGCTGCCCGACCGCCCGGTCGAACCCCGCGTCGTCACGGCGCCCGAACGTCGCCGGGTCAGGCATCCGCTGCTGCTCGAAGTAGACACCGCAGAGCAGCCCGTCCTCCGCGACCAGGGTGAGTTCGCCCAGTGTCGAGTCCGTCGTCGTGTACGTCCGGGACATTTCCTTCCTCCAACGATCGTGGGCCGCTCATGCGGCGTCGTGGAACACCAGGCCGAGGGTGCGCCGGGTTCCGGATCGGATCGTGCTCACGCCGTGCCGGACGGGCGTGGCCGACCAGCCACGGGCGGAGGCGACGGGCCGGTCCCGGGTCGTGAAGATCAGCCCGTGGCCCTGCTCCAGCAGCACCGACGTGCCGCGGGACTGCGCCCGGGGCCGCTGCTCGACCAGCAGGAACTCCCCGCCGGTGTGGTCGACCCCCGGCCGGTCCAGCCCGATCACCACCTGGAGCGGGAACACCAGCTCCCCGTAGAGGTCGCGGTGCAGCGCGTTCCAGTCGCCGCCGCCGTAGCGGAGCAGGATCGGGGTCGGTTTGGTCTGCCCCGCGGCGTGGCACATGTCCAGCCACTCCGCCAGCGTGCCCGGCCAGACCGCCGGGCGGCCGAGCCGGGCCGCCCAGTCCCGGGCGATGCCCAGCAGGTGCGGGTAGAACGCCTCGCGCAGCTGCGCGACGGCCTCCGGCAGCGGGTGGGCGAAGTAGCGGTACTGCCCGGACCCGAACCGGTAGCGGCTCATGTCGATCGTCGAGCGGAACCGGTGCACCTCGTCGTACATCTCGGCGATGTCCCGGCACTCGGCGCGGCTGAGCAGCTGCGCGGTCCGGGCGGCGCCGAAGGCGTCGACCTCCTCGCGCAGCGCATCCCAGTCGAGCCCGGCGACCCGGGTGGCGAGGGTGCCCCTCGTGATGCCCGTCGCGGTGCCGGTCATGCCGCGGCCTCCAGGTCCAGCAGCGCGCGCTTGGCCTCGACGCCGCCGGCGTACTGGCCGAGGGTCCCGTCGCTGCGGACGACGCGGTGGCACGGGACGACGACCGGCAGCGGGTTCGTGGCGCACGCGGTCCCGACCGCGCGGACCGCCCTGGGGCTGCCGGCCGCCGCGGCGACCGCGGCGTAGCTGGCCGTGGTGCCGTAGCCGATCTCGGGCAGGTGGTCGAGCACCGCCCGTCGGAAGCCGCTGGCCAGCCGCAGGTCGAGCGGCAGGTCGAAGGTCCGCCGCCGCCCGGCGAAGTACTCCTCGATCTCGCGGGCGGCCGGCTCGAGCCGGCGCGGTGCGAGCAGCACCCGCGGGCTGACCCTGGTCGCGAGCTGCTCGAGCACCCGCTCGTGCCCCTCGCGGGTGTAGGCCACCCGGACCAGGCCGGCCTCGGTGGCGGCCAGCAGCAGCGGGCCGACCGGCGTGTCCAGCGTGCGGTAGGCGACGTCGAGGATTCCGGCCCGCTCCGCAGCCGCCGACAGGCGGTCGTGCAGCCGGCGCTCGGCATCGGCATCGACCTCGGGCAGCTCAGAAAAGAGTGCAGAGGACAGCTCGGCGAGCACGACCTCGCGCTCCTGCCTCGTGGTGTCGGCGTTCATAGGGGATTTCCTTCCGGGTCCGGTCGGTAGATCTTCCGCAGTGCCGCGATGCCGTCGGCGGCCGCCCGCCTGGCCGCCTCCGGGGTCCCGCCGACGATCGCGGCGACCTCGGCGTGCGGCAGGCCGGCGAGGTGGTGATAGGCGACGCACTGGCGCTGCCGCGGCGTGAGCGTGGCGAGCGCGGCCCACAGGTCGGATTCCCACCCACCGGGCTGGCCGCCGCCGGACGGCCGTTCGGGCAGATCGGCGACGGGCACCGCCTGCCGCGCCGCCACGCGGACCTGGTCGATCGCCTTGCGGTGGGCGATCGTCACCAGCCAGGCCTCGACGTTGCTGCCCGGCCGCAGGTCCGGGTAGGCCTGCATCGCCGACAGGAACGTCTCCGACCAGGCGTCCTCCGCGGCGACCGGCCCGAGCACGGCCCGGCACACGCGCAGGACGGTCGGCCCGTACCGGGCCACGATCGCCTCGAACGGTTCGCCGGCGGCGTCCTCGGCCCGATCACGGGCCTGGTGCCGCCGGTCGGACGGTGGGGTCACGGCGTCGATCGTCGCAGCACCGACCTCCGCCAGGGATGCGCTACTCACTCCCGGCAAACGCTCCGGGCCGGGTGGATGTGAGGTTCAGCCGGCGCGATGCTGCTGCGGCGCCTCCTCCCGGTACGGCTCGATCACCGCACCGGGGGGTACGTGCCGGGGATGGCAGTACATGCCACGGCCGAGCTTGACCAGCCGGCCGCGACGCCAGAGCTGGTAGGTGGTCACCCGGACGAGGTTCTTCTCGTCGTTGCACCCGGCCTCGGCCAGGGCCCGCCAGATGGCGACCGGGGTCATCGGCCCCTCGTGGGCGTCCAGGACCTGCATGATCGACTCCGTGCGGGCCAGCCCCTGGTACCGGGGGTTGACCGGGGTGTCGTGCGGTTCGAGCTCAGCGAGGATCTTCGAGAGATCCCCGCTGATGCGCATGAGTTGTCGCCGCATCGCTCGGAGCGCGGGGGCAGCGTCAGAGGGTGTGTTCATCATGCGCCCTCACAGTCCCGAGTCGGCCTAGCGCGGACGGCGGCGGCCGGTGAGCAGGCGGAACGCGTCATCGTCCAGAGCCCCTTGTAGTCCCTTGACGCTGCAGTACGCCGCGCCGATCAAGCCGAAGAGCAGCGAGCCCAGCGTGCCGAACGTGTGGTGGCCGAGGCTGGCCGAGGTGACGATGGCGAAGAACGCCAGGCCGAGAAAGCCCAGTGTCCGCAGCCCCCACCGCGGCCGCCGTTTCGGCGGCGACTGCGGTGGGGACTCGGCCCCGCTCCCGCTCATGGGTGATCCTCTGGGGCGTCAGCCCTTGACCGATCCCGCCGTCAGACCGCGCACGAAGTACCGCTGCATGGAGAGGAAGACGATGATCGGCACGATCATCGTCAGGATGCCGCCCGCAGCCACTATGTTCCAACCCTGACCCTGCTGACCGATGAGGTTGTTCTTGACGGCCACGGTCAGCGGGGCGTTCTCACCCGGTCCGATGAACACGAGCGCGACGAGCAGGTCGTTCCAGACCCAGAGGAACTGGAAGATCGCGAACGAGGCGAGGACGGGTGTCGACATCGGAAGGATCAGCCGGTAGAAGGTCCCGTAGTGGCTGGCGCCGTCGATCTTCGCCGACTCGATCACCTCTCGCGGAAGCGTCGCCATGTAGCTGCGGAAGAGGTAGATGGCCAGCGACATGCCGAAGCCGATGTGGAACAGCCACACCGAAAGGAAGGAGCCGCCGATCCCCAGGTTGCCGTAGATCTTCAGCAGGGGCACCATCGCGACGAAGTTCGGCACGACGAGCAGGCTGACGATCAGCAGGAACATCACGTCCCGGCCGGGGAACTGCATGAACGTGAAGGCGTAGGCGGCAAAGGCGGCGATCAGGATCGGGATGAAGGTCGCCGGCAACGCGATGGCCAAGCTGTTGAAGAAGGCGTTGCCGAGTCCCGCGTTGACGATCGCGTCGTGATAGTTCCCCAGGGTAAAGGTGTCCCAGTTGGCGGGGTTGAGCGCCGTCCACCAGCCGGTGGTGTTCGCATCGCTCTCGCTCCGGAACGAGGTGACGAGCGTGCCGAACGCCGGGACGATCCACGCGAAGCAGATCACGATCACGGCCAGGCGGACCGACCAGTGAGCCGGCTTGGCCTGCTTTTCGGTGGTGCGTGGCCTCCGCGCGAAGCGCGATGGCCGTTGCTCGGTGGCGGCCGGGGCCCCGGGCTGGACCGTGCTGGTCATCGGTTGGCCTCCTCGCGCCGGAACTGAATCACCTGGAAGATCATCACGGGGATGACCGCGAGCATCAGCATCACGACGATGGCCGCCGCTGCGCCGGCGTCGAAGTTGGTGAACAGCTGATTGAAGAACTCCGTCGCCAAGACGTTGGTCTGGAAGTTGCCGTTCGTCATCACGTAGACGACGTCGAACAGCTTCATGACGCCGATCAGGACCGTCACGTACACGGTCACCACGGTCGGCATGATCTGCGGGAAGACGATCCGGCGGAAGATCTGCCGCTCGCCGGCGCCGTCGACGCGACCGGCCTCCAGCGTGTCCGTGGGAACACCCTTGACAGCGGCCGACAGCAGGACCATCGAGAACCCGACCTGCAACCAGAGGAACATGACGATCAGCAGCAGGGTGTTCAGGTAGAACGTGCGGATCGTCAGCCAGGCGACCGGGTCGAAGCCGAGGGCGGTGATGATCGCGTTCTGGATCCCGATCTGGGGCTGTCCGGGAGGCGAGTAGGCGTAGACCAGCCGCCAGACCGTGCCGGCACCGACGGCACTGATCGCCAGCGGGAAGAAGATGATGGTCTTGGCACTCTTCTCACCGCGCGGGCTGAGCCGGTCGACCAGCGTCGCCACGAGCAAACCCAGCACAACCGCCGCCAGGGGCGCCACAATGATCCACACGATCGTGGTGAGAATGGTCTGTTGGAAGCCGCTCGAGGTCAGCAGCTTCGAATAGTTCTGGCCGCCGACGAACGCGGTGCTGTCGGCGTTGGCGAAGCTGTACTCGATGGTCTGAATGCCGGGGTACAGCACGTACAGGCAGATCATGGCTACCGCGGGCAGGATGTAGAAGTACGGCTTCAGCCGGTGCTCCCACCGCCCCGGCAGGAGCTCGGCGAGCTTGTTGAGGACCCAGAAGAGGACCAGGGCGACCCCGATACCGGCCACCACCGTCAAGATCGTGTTTATTAGCTTGACCACCAAGCACCGCCTCCTTGCGGCCTGGCGCCGGGCAGACGACCGGCAGGTCGTCTACCCGGCTGCCTCGCTGGCTCTCAGCTGGACGGCCAGCTGTTGTCGATGTTCTTCAAGGCGGTATCGAGGTTCTCCTGGCCGCTGATCCAGGCGGTCATGTCCTTCCAGAAGGTGCCCGCGCCGACCGCGCCCGGCATCTGGTCGGAGCCGTCGAAGAGGAAGATCGACGCGGCATAGGTGATCTTGGCGACCTGCTGGGCGACCGCGCCCTGGTACAGCGAGGTGTCGAAGTCCTTGTGCGGGGACAGGAAGCTGGTGCCCATGGCCTTCTCGCCGATGCTCTTGTCGGAGAGCATCTTCATGACCTCGCGTGCCCCGGCGGAGTTGTGCAGCAGCACGGCCATGTCGCCGCCACCGAGGATCGGCTTCTCACCGCCGGCCTTCGCCGGCGGGAAGTAGAAGACGCCGGTGGTCCCGGGAAGGTCCGCCTGGACGTTCTTCGGGAAGAACGTCGTGATGAACGAGCCCTGCTTGTAGAGCATGCAGCCGGGCTTGGCGTCGAACATCGGGTTGCCCGCGGTGCCGAAGTTGTTGCTCGCGATCGACTTGCGGCCGCCGAGGACGTTCCCGTTGGTGAAAGCGATCTTCTGGAACTCGGCGGCTGCCTGACGCACCAACGGGGAGTCGAACTTGATCTCGTGCTTGACCCACTTGTTGTACCCGTCCGTGCCGCCGTACCGCATGACCAGGTCCTCGAACCAGTCGGTGGCCGGCCAGCCGGTGGCTGCCGACGACTCGATGCCCAGACACCACGGAATGGTCCCGCTGGCCTTGATCTTGTCGGTGAGGGCGTTGAGCTCATCGATGGTCTGGGGCGCGGTGTATCCGGCCGCGTCCCAGGCCTTCTTCGGGTACCAGACGAAGCTCTTGGTGTTGGCGCTGACCAGCAGGCCGTAGAGCTTCCCGTTCACGGTCCCTGATTCGAGCGTGCCAGGGATCATGCTGGACTTCAGCGCGTTCAGGTCGACGACGTCGTCCAGGGGCGTCGCAGCGCCTCGGTTGACGATGTCCGCGACGACACCGGGCTGCGGGATGAACGCGATGTCCGGGGTGTCCTTCGCCTGGATCTTGGTCATGATGACCTGGTTGATGTTGTCGACCTTTTGCCAGTTGACGGTGACTCCCGCGGCCTGCGCGAGAGGCGCCATCCCGGCCTTGAGGCCGTTCATGACCGGTAGGTCGAGGCTGGTCCAGACTGTGACGGTGGACCCCTTCACCGAACCCGAAGGTGCGCTGCCACCGCCGGAGCTGGCACCGGAGCTCAGGCACGCGGTCGTCGTCACCATGGTGACGCCCACCACGGCTAACACTTTGAAAAGGCTTGGCCCTCGCATGGGCGCTCCTTCATGATCGGACGGACCCGGACCACGTCCAGCGGGTCCGCCCGCGTGACGTGAACCGAGAGCCGCGTCGGAGTTGGGGTCGGGATCTGCAGCCTGGTGGTGCCAAGTGCCTCGTCGAGTCGGTATTACGATCTTGTCACTAGGGAGAGCAGGTCGCACCAAAGGAGATCGACCGGCCTGACCGCGCGTCAGTGTTCACCAACAGCCCTCCCCCCGCGGCAGCCTCGTCATTTACTCGAGTAAGTGGCAGATTGCTCGCGCGGCCCGTGGCTGTCAACGCCTCGTTACGTATCTGTTACGTAACGTCTTTACCTCACGGCCGCGGTCCACGGGGAGGACAGGGGCGAGGTGGATCGCCGCCCCCTGCGCGGCCGGGCGACGGAGTCCCGGACCACCGCGCGGCACGGCGTGTACGTCCGCGCGGGCAGGTTCTCCACCGCGCCGGAGAAGATCTGCTCCGCCGCCCACCAGCCCATCTCGTAGTAGGGCAGCCGGACCGTGGTCAGCGGCGGCTGGATCTCCGACGCGATGGTCTCCTGGTCGTCGTACCCGACCACCGAGACGTCGTCGGGGACCCGCAGCCCCGCCTCCCCCAGCGCCAGGTAGGCCCCGACCGCCATCCGGTCGTTCCCGCACAGGACGGCGGTGGGCCGGTTCCGCCGGGCGAGCAGCTCCCGGGTCAGCTCGTACCCGGAGTCCGCCGCGAAGTTGCCGTGCCGGAGGATCTGCCGGTGGGGATCCAGCCCGGCGTCGAGCAGCGCGCGCCGGAACCCGCGGACCCGCGCCCTGGTCGCCCACGACCCCGGCGAACCGGCGAGGAACGCGACCGAGCGGTGCCCGGCGTCCAGCACCAGGCGGGTCGCGGCCCGCCCGCCGGAGAACTCGTCGGGCAGGACGCACGGCATGCCGCCGCCGCTGGGGATGCAGTTCACGAGGATCGTCGGGACCGGGTGCAGCCCGTCGGGCAGGGTGGCCCGGCGGGTGCCGACGGCCGCGAACAGGATCGCGTCGACCCGCCGGTCGAGCAGGTCGCTGACCCCCGCGCGCAGGCGGGCGGCGTCCCGTGCCGTGTTGACGACCAGCACGGCGCTGCCGTGCTGCCACGCGGAGTCGTGCACGCCGGAGATGCTCAGTCCGGAGAACGGGTTGCCGGCGACCTCGTGGTTGACGAAGCCGATCGTCGCAGTGCGCTGGGCCCGCAGGCTGCGGGCGGTCCGGTTGGGTCGGTAGCCGAGCGCCTGCACCGCGTCCAGCACGCGCCCGCGGGTCGACTCGCTGATCATCTGGTCGCGGTCGTTCAGGACGTACGACACCGTGGCCCTCGACACCCCCGCCAGACGGGCGACATCGGCCATCGTCGGCAGGCGCCGCGACCCGCCCCCGCCGGAGGACGTCACCACAAGCCGAGGGTAAACCCGCCTCAGGGGAAGGGGACCTCCCCGAACACGTCGTGGATGCGGCGCAGGTCGCGCAACCGGGGCTCGGTCTCGCCGCCCACCCAGCGGCCGACGGTCTTCACCGAGACCCCGAGGCGGCGGGCGGCGACCTCATGGGTGAGGCCGTCGCGGCGCAGTGCCGCGGCCATCCACTCCGCGAACGAGGTGGCGGCGCCGATCGCGTCGCGGGCGGGGCTGGGCGCCGCCGGTGAGGCCTCTTCGTCGACGAACCGTCGACCGGCCGGCGCGGTTTCCTGATCGAGGAACGGGGCCGAGCGCAGGACGTCCACCTCGGTGTGGTCCGGGAAGATCCGGAACACCACCTGGATGGTCCCGTCCGGTCCGGCCGCCTCCAGCAGTGCGTGCGAGACGGTCTCCTCCACCTCGCGGGCGCTGGCCGCGGTCAGCGGTGACTCGTCCAGGAAGCGGCGGACGAAGTCTCGGATGTCCGGGATCGAGGACGGCCGCGCAGGGAACGTCTGGGTCACTGCGACGACCGGCAGGATCTCGATCCCGGCGGGGACGTCGGAGGCGGCCTCGTTGTACACAGCGCATCCCTCCGACCACGGATGGTCCAGGTGGTCCGGCCAGGCTACCGCGCCGACAGAAGTGTCCGCCAAGCCCGCCGCGACCGACCGGGCGGGCGGACAATCATGTCTTGTTGGACGCTGACGTGCGGGTCTATCGTGAGGCAAATCGCACCATCGGGCCAGTCCTTCGCGTCCTGGAGCCGCGAAGTTCACCCGCGTTGAAGCCGACGCACCGCGAGTCGCCGTCCTGGCCGACGACGGCAGACGGGTGGTCGGGGGCCCGCCGGGTTTCATGTAGCCGCCTCGTCTCGCCCCGCGTCGTGCCGGCTCCGACCAGCGAGGTGGTCACGCAGGAGCCGTGCCCGGGCCCGAGCAGGCCCGCGGAGGAGGTGGGTCCTCTATGACGGCGACGACCCAGGCGGGTTCCGATCAAGGCGGCGCGAGCGCGGAGGAACCGGTCGTCCACATCCTCTGGATGAACGGCGGCCTCGGGTGCGACGGCGACTCCGTCGCGCTCACCGCCGCGACCCAGCCGAGCATCGAGGAGATCGTCCTGGGCGCCCTCCCCGGGCTCCCGAAGATCGCCGTGCACTGGCCGCTGATCGACTTCGAGTGCGGCCCGGAGCAGGGCGCCGACACGTTCATCGAGTGGTGGCACAAGGCCGACCGCGGGGAGCTGGAGCCGTTCGTCCTCGTGGTCGAGGGATCGATCCCGAACGAGGCGATCAAGTCCGAGGGCTACTGGTGCGGGTTCGGCAACAACCCCGCGACCGGCCAGCCGATGACCACGAGCGAGTGGCTGGACCGGCTCGCGCCCAAGGCCACGGCGGTCCTGGCGGTCGGCACGTGCGCCACCTACGGCGGCATCCACGCGATGGCCGGCAACCCGACCGGCGCGATGGGGGTCCCCGACTACCTCGGCTGGGGATGGAAGTCGAAGGCCGGCATCCCGATCGTCTGCGTCCCAGGGTGTCCGATCCACCCGGACAACCTGTCCGAGACGATCCTCTACCTGCTCTACCAGGTGGCCGGGCAGGCCCCGATGATCCCGCTGGACGAGGCGCTGCGGCCGACCTGGCTGTTCGGCGCCACCGTGCACGAGGGGTGCGACCGGGCCGGCTACTACGAGCAGGGCCAGTTCGCCGCCGAGTACGACTCCCCGCGGTGCCTGGTCAAACTCGGCTGCTGGGGGCCGGTGGTCAAGTGCAACGTGCCCAAGCGCGGCTGGATCAATGGCGTGGGCGGCTGCCCGAACGTCGGCGGGATCTGCATCGCCTGCACGATGCCCGGGTTCCCGGACAAGTTCATGCCGTTCATGGACGAGCCGCCGGGCAGCAGGGTGTCGACCGCGGCCAGCGGCATGTACGGGACCGTCATCCGCACGCTGCGCGGGTTCACGCTGCGCACCGTGGACGTCGAGCCCAAGTGGCGCACGCCCGGGACCGAGCTGCGGACCGGATACCGCAAGACCTGGTGAGACCACGCACACGCTCGCCGCGGGCGGCCGCCGTCGCCGTGGCGATGCGAAGGGAGAGCACGGATGGCGACTGACACCGGCGTGGTGGAGATGGCGTGGGACCCGATCACCAGGATCGTGGGATCACTCGGCATCTACACGAAGATCGACTTCAATCAGAAGAAGGTCGTCGAGTGCCACAGCACCTCGTCGATCTTCCGCGGGTACAGCGTGTTCATGAAGGGGAAGGACCCGCGCGACGCGCACTTCATCACCAGCCGGATCTGCGGCATCTGCGGTGACAACCACGCGACCTGCTCGGTCTACAACCAGAACATGGCCTACGGCGTCCGCCCGCCGCACCTCGGAGAGTGGATCATCAACCTGGGCGAGTCGGCCGAGTACATGTTCGACCACAACATCTTCCAGGAGAACCTGGTCGGGGTGGACTTCTGCGAGAGGATGGTCGCCGAGACCAACCCCGGCGTGCTGGAGCGGGCCAACAACACCGAGGCACCGCATGCGGCCGAGCACGGGTACCGCACGATCGGCGACATCATGCGCTCGCTCAACCCGCTCGAGGGCGAGTTCTACCGCGAGGCGCTGCACGTCTCCCGCTACACCCGGGAGATGTTCTGCCTGATGGAGGGCCGGCACGTGCACCCGTCGACCCTCTACCCGGGCGGTGTGGGGACGGTCGCGACCATCCAGCTGTTCACCGACTACCTCACCCGGCTGATGCGCTACGTGGAGTTCATGAAGCGGGTCGTGCCGATGCACGACGACCTGTTCGACTTCTTCTACGAGGCGATCCCCGGCTACGAGGAGGTCGGGCGGCGCCGGGCCGACCTGGTCTGCTGGGGTGCGCTGAACGACCCCGAGTACTGCGACTTCCGCTACGAGAACATGACCGACTGGGGTCGCCGGATGTTCGTCAGCCCCGGCGTGATCCGGGACGGGCAGCTGCTGACCAACGACCTGGTGGAGATCAACCTCGGCATCCGGATCCTGCTCGGGTCCTCGTTCTACGAGGACTGGGAGGGCCACGAGATGTTCGTCACCCGGGACGCGCTCGGCAACCCGGTGGACCGCCGGCACCCGTGGAACCAGCACACGATCCCGAGGCCCCAGAAGCGGGACTTCGACGGCAAGTACTCCTGGGTGATGTCGCCGCGCTGGTTCGACGGTGAGAACCACCTCGCCGCCGACACCGGCGGAGGCCCGATCGCGCGGCTCTGGGCGACCGCGCTGGGCGGCCTCGTCGACATCGGCTACGTGAAGTCCACCGGGCAGAGCGTGGTGATCAACCTGCCGCGCACCGCGACCAGGCCCGAGGCCACCTTCGAGTGGAAGATCCCCAAGTGGAGCAACGCGATCGAGCGTGACCGGGCGCGGACCTACTTCCAGGCCTACGCCGCGGCATGCGCTGTGTACTTCATCGAGAAGGCGCTGGCCGAGGTCCGGGCGGGCCACACCAAGACCTGGGAGTCGTTCACGGTCCCGGACGAGGCCTTCAGCGTCGGCTTCACCGAGGCGGTGCGCGGCGTCCTGTCGCACCACATGGTGATCCGCGGCGGGAAGATCGCGAACTACCACCCGTACCCGCCGACGCCGTGGAACGCCAGCGTCCGGGACAGCTACGGCACGCCGGGCCCGTACGAGGACGCCGTCCAGAACACGCCGATCTTCGAGGAGAACTCCCCGGAGAACTTCAAGGGGATCGACATCATGCGGGCGGTCCGCAGCTTCGACCCGTGCCTGCCCTGCGGGGTGCACATGTACCTGGGCGGTGGGAAGGTGCTGCAGAAGGTCCACTCACCGGCGGTGATGACCCTGACGGTCTGAGACAGGTCGGGTCGGTGACCAACGGCGGAGCCGGGCCGCCGGTCACCGGCCCGACGCCCGTGGGTGATGGTGAGAAGTCCGTGGGTGGGCGGAGGTGAGGCCGATGGCCAGGCCCCAGCAAGGGCCCGACCACACCGAGGCCGGTGCCCGGGTCGAGCAGCTGATCGCGACCCTGCGCGCCCGCGGCGGCGACCGGCTCGCCGACGTCGGCGAGGAGCTGGTGCGCACGCTGGTGGACCTGTACGGGGCCGGCCTGGCCCGGGTGGTGGAGATCCTCCGGGACGCGGAGCCGGCCGGAGCGGTGATCCTCGACCGGCTGACCACCGACCCGCTGGTCGAGGGGCTGCTGCTGCTGCACGGCCTGCACCCCGTCGACGTCGACACCCGGATCCAGCAGGCGCTGGACCGCGTCCGGCCCTACCTCGGCTCGCACGCGGGGGGCGTGGAGTACCTC
>JBKPQU010000209.1:0-6866 GCA_046734255.1 Actinomycetota bacterium | reverse complement strand
AGCGCGGGGTCGGTCCCCGTCGTGGGGTCGCCGGGGTGGACGAAGGGCAGGCGGAGCGGCTGCGTGGTGATCGCGATCCGGGCCTGCCCTCCGACCAGCCGGGCGCCGTCCAGGCCGCCGTCGACGTCCAGCGTGCGCACCAGCCGTGGAGCGCTCGGGTCGTGCAGGTCGATCTGGGCGAGTCGGCTGATCGGGTGGAACATGCCGGGAACGATCATCGCCGGTTCCGGGCCCACCGTGGCCGGAAGTGGCCTCATCGCGGCCATCGGAAGCTCCCGCTGGCCGAGGACGAGCGCGACGTCCCCCTCGACCAGCAGCTGTGTGGGCCACCACCCGCCCAGCTCCAGCACGCCGAGCGACGTCACCCGGCCGCCGTCGATCCTTGCCACGTGCAGGCTGGTCCCCGTCAGGGCCAGCAGGAGATTCCCTGACCTCTTCACCAGGTCCGCCTCGTCCACGCCGGCGACCTGGATGTTGGTGCCCGTGGCGGACGCCTCGGCCGGCTGCGCCATCGGTTCCGCCTTCGGAACCGCCGCGCGCACGTCGGGTTCCGCCCCGCTCGCCAGAGCGACCACGTCGCCGGCGCCGCCGGGCAACCCGTACGGGCCGACCAGCCGGCGCCCGTGGTCGCGGTAGTAGGCGAGCAGGTCGTCGCATCCGGAGAAGAACGCCACCGGTGCGGTCGCCGGCAGCTGCACCACCGGGGCGCGGCCGCTCGGCTGCCCGCCTTGCAGCGCAACAGCTCCCGCGACGATCCCGGCGAGCACCGCGGCCGGCAGTGCGGCGCGCACCAGGACGGAACCGGCGCTTCGGGACATCGCGGCCTCCCGTGGTCTGCTTCGGGTGCCGCTATGACGCAGGGCGGAGGGCTCAGGTTCCGGTCTTCAGCCGCACGTCCCCGGTGCCTGTCTCGGCGCGGATGCTCCGGGTGGAGCTGTCGTTGTGCGGAAGGTTGTCGGTGACGTCGCCGACGCCGGAGTCGGTGACGACCCGGTAGTCGCTGCCGTCGTCCGGCACGGTGATGTCCACGTCGCCGGTTCCGCTGTGCGCCACCACATCCTCCGGCGCCGCGGCGAACTCCAGCCGGACGGTGCCGGTCCCGGTCTCGGCGCTGACCCGGGCCGCCCGCACGTCGCGGACGCTGACGTCCCCGGTGCCGGTGTCGACCGTGATCGTGGCCGAGGTGCCGTCGACCACGGCGTCCCCGGTACCCGTGGTCACCTGGACGACCGTGCCGGGCGGGACCGTGACCGTGTAACTGACCCCGCAGTTGTCCGGCAGGAGGATGAACCAGCACCTGCCGGTCAGGCGCAGCACCCCGTCGGTCACCGTCTCCGACGACCGGGCGTTGTCGAAGGACTCCCCGACCCTGGCGGCCACCTGGACCGGCTGGCCGTCCGCCCCGGCGCGGATCCGGACGTCTCCGTTGTCGGTGTCCGCGACCAGCCGGGTGATCGGCTGGGTGAACTCCCGGGTGGTCGTGTGCTCCCGGTGCATGAACGCCGAGACGACGCCGAGAGCGCCGAACGCCAGCGTCACCCCGGCAATCGCGAGCCCGATGATCCGCAGCGCCCACACCCACGGCGGTTGTGGTTCGGCCGGGGCCGGCGCGGTGACAGGTTCCGTCACGGTCATCTCAGGCTCCTCCATCGGCGTTCTGCCGCAACCAACGCAGGACCGCCAGCACCCGCCGGTGGTCGTGTTCGGTGGGCGGGAGGTCGAGCTTCGCGAAGATGCTCGAGACGTGCTTCTCCACCGCGCCCTCGGTGACCACCAGGGCGGCGGCGATCGCCGTGTTCGACCGGCCCTCGGCCATCAGCTGCAGCACCTCGATCTCCCGGGGGGACAGCCGCTCCAGCGGATCGCGGCGGCGGGACCGGGACAGCAGCTGGGAGACCACCTCGGGGTCAAGTGCAGTGCCGCCCGCTGCCACCCGGCGCAGCGCCTCGAGGAAGTCCCCGACGTCCGCGACCCGGTCCTTGAGCAGGTACCCCACGCCGTGCGAGCGCCCGGCGACCAGTTCGGTCGCGTAGTTCTCCTCGACGTACTGGCTCAGCACGAGTACCGAGATGTCCGGGAACTGCTTGCGGACGACGAGCGCGGCCCGGACTCCCTCGTCGGTGAACGTCGGCGGCATCCGGACGTCGACCACGACCAGGTCGGGCTGGTGGGCGCTCACCGCCCGGAGGAAGGACTCCGCGTCACCGCAGGCCTCCACCACGTTGAATCCGGCGTCGGCCAGCAGGCGCAGCAGCCCCTCCCGGAGCAGGACGGAGTCCTCGGCGAGCACGACGCGCAGCGCCTCGGTGTCGGTTGGGGGCGTGCTCACTGGGGGCTCCTGTAGGGGTTGGCTGCTTCTGTTGCGCGCGGGTCGGGCAGCATCGCGACCAGCACGGTCCCACCGGCCGGCGGGGAGGTCACGGTCAGGGTTCCGTCGACGGCCCGCACCCGGTCGCGCAGGCCGTCCAGCCCGGTGCCCTTGCCCGGGTCCGCGCCGCCGACGCCGTCGTCCGCGACCCGCACGGTCAGGGCGCCGTCGGCGAAGCGGACGTCGACCTGGGCCCACCGGGCCTGGGCATGCTTGGCCACGTTCGTCAGGGCCTCGGACACGCAGAAGTACGCGATCGCCTCGACGGTCGGGCTGGGCCGGGTCGGGATGTCGACGTTCAGCTGCACCGGGACAGGGGAGCGGGCGGCCAGCGCGGACAGCGCGGCGTCCAGGCCGCGGTCGGTGAGCACCGGCGGGTGGATGCCGCGGGCCACCTGGCGCATCTCGGTGATGGCCTCCTTGGCCGAGACGTGCGCCTTGTCGATGAGCTCCTGCGCGCCTGCGGGGTCGCGGTCGAGCCGCTCCCGGGCCATCCCGAGGTCCATCGCGATCGCGACCAGGCGCTGCTGCGGCCCGTCGTGCAGGTCGCGCTCGATCCGGCGCCGCTCGACCTCGACGGAGTCGACCGCGGCCTCGCGGGTCTGGGTCAGCGTCTCGACCCGCTGGGACAGCCGCTCGACCTGCTCACCGCCGGTCGGGCCGAGCAGCCAGCGGCCCAGCGCGATGTCGACTCCGACCAGGCCGCGTGCCACGAGCGGGATGACGATGAGCCCGATCCACCCTGCGACGGTCAGCCAGGGGACGGCGCCGGAGCCGAGCGTGCGGCCGAAGCCCAGCGCGATGTAGCCCGGCTGCAGGGCCCACGAGTACAGCGGCAGCAGCGCGAGCGCGATCGCGATGCTCGCCAGCGCCAGCGTCACCACCCCGGCGACCAAGCCCCACAGGCCCATCAGCGCCAGGTGTGCGGAGGCCCGCCAGGGCCGGGAGTCCAGCAACAGCCGGCGCCACAGCGGCTGGTCGGCCGGCCGGGGTGTGGGCCGTGCGACCGCCACACCGGTGAAGGCCAGCAGCCGCGCGCGCTCGAAGAACGAGAGGACGAATGCCACGAACAGCGCCACGGCGAGCAGGGGAAGGCCGACCAGCAGCGCGGGCAGCGCCGCGATCCCGCCGACAAGGATGCCCGTGATCGCCAGGTACGGACCGGCCAGGAACATGTCCAGCACGAGCTGGGCGATCGCCAGCCAACCCCACAGCCAGCTCCGCGCGGCAGTCGCCAGGCCGGGACGGGCCGGGGCGCCAGGGATGGCAGTCATAGCGACCACGGTAGGGATCCGCCGCGGCGGCGGGGATGGCGCAGCCACCCAGGTTGGGCGGGGGGATATCCCCCGGGTGGTTCGCGGGCCGGCACCAATGTCCGGAGGGTGAGCGCTGGCCAGCCTGGAACCCATGACTCCACCGATGCCCACCCAGAACCCGGCGGTCATCGAGGCCGCCCCGATTCCGGCCGCCCCGGCGGCCCCCGCATACCGGTACCACTCGCTCGTCGCGCGCAGCAGCGCGTGGTGCGCGGCGCACCGCTGGCGCACGCTGGCCGCCGCGCTGCTGGTGCTCGCCGGTGCCGTCGTCCTGCTCGCCGGCGGCATGCAGACCACCGAGGACGACGACCAGCTGGTCGGCGACTCCGCGGTCGCCGTCCGGATCGTCGACGGTGCGGACTTCGGCACCCGGCCGACCGAGAATGTCGTGATCTCCACCCGTTCGGGCCACCTGGACCCGGCCCAGGCCCGGCAGATCTCCGACGCGCTGCGCGGCGCGTACCAGGGACTGGACGGTGTCGCCTCGGTCGGGCAGCCCGTGCTGTCCCCGGACGCCGCCACGATGATGCTGCCGGTGCAGCTCGACGTGCCCCCCGGGCACCCGGCCGGCGCGCCGACCGCGGGGGACGCCGTCGGCCCGATGATGGCTGCCACGCAACGGGTCGCGGCCGCTCACCCGGACCTGCAGATCGGTCAGGTCGGCGACGGTTCGATCGACGCCGAGGTCGGTCGGCAGCTGGACTCGGACTTCCGCCGCGCCGAGATGATCAGCCTTCCGGTCAGCCTGGCCGTGCTGCTGATCGCGTTCGGTGCCGTGGTCGCCGCCGGCGTCCCGGTGGTGCTCGGGATCTTCTCGGTCGTCGTCGCGCTCGGGCTGACCGCGTTCGCCTCCCGGCAGATCACCCCGGTCGACCCGAACACGCAGAGCCTCGTGCTGCTGATCGGCCTGGCCGTCGGCGTGGACTACGCGCTGTTCGTGCTGCGTCGCTCCCGCGAGGAGCGTGCCGCCGGCGCGAGCATGCGCGAGGCGATCACCCGCGCAGGTGCCACCGCCGGCCGCGCGGTGGTGATCTCCGGGATCACCGTCGTCGTCGCGATGTCCGGGATGCTGGTCGCCGGCGGCATGTTCACGTCACTGGCGATCGGCGCGATGCTCGTCGTCGGCGTCGCCGTGGTGGCCGCCGCCACCGTGCTGCCGGCGCTGCTGGCCGTGCTCGGTGACCGGGTGGAGAAGCTGCGGCTTCCGTTCCGCGGCCGCGCGCTGCACTCGGCCGGCGAGCCGGGCTCCGGCTTCTGGGGCGCTCTGGCCGGCCGGGTGACGCGCCGTCCGGTGCTGTGGACCGTGGTCGCCGGCGGGGTGCTGGTCGCCGCGGCCGCGCCGGCGCTCGGCATGCACACCGCGCTCGCCGGTGCGGAGTCGCTGCCCAAGAGCTTCACCACGGTCGCGGCGTACGAGCGCCTGAAGGCGGCCTTCCCGCAGGACGGCACCACCATCGACGTGGTCGTGCAGGCGCCCGCCTCGGCGGCGGGGGAGGTCCGCTCCGCGCTGGAGGCCGGCTTCGCCACCGCGCTGCGCACCGGCGACGTGACCGGTGACGCACCGGCCGTCAAGGTGTCCACCGACCACACGGTCAGCGTGCTCCAGCTCGCGGTGCCGCACGACGAGTCCGACCCGGCGACGGCCACCGCCGTGGATGCCGTCCGGGCCGATGTCGCCCCCGAGGTCCGCGACCGGTTGGCCGGCGTGGCCGGCGCGCAGGTGCACGTGGGCGGCACCGCGGCCGCGACCGACCTGGTCCGCTGGCTGGACGGCCGCCTGCCGTGGGTCGTGGGCTTCGTGCTCGTGCTCACGTTCGGGGTGATGCTGTTCTCGTTCGGCTCGCCGTGGCTGGCCGCGGCGACCGTTGGCCTGAACCTGCTCTCGGTCGGCGCGGCGTACGGCGTGATGACCGCGGTGTTCCAGAACACCTGGGCGCAGGGCCTGCTCGGCTTCACCTCGATCGGGTCCATCGCCGCGTGGCTGCCGCTGGTGATGTTCGTGATCCTCTTCGGGCTGTCGATGGACTACCACGTGTTCGTGGTCTCGCGGGTGCGCGAGGCGTGGAACAGAGGTGCCTCGCCGGCCGAGGCGGTCCGGCTCGGCGTCTCCCGCAGCGCAGGCGTGGTGACGAGCGCGGCGGCGGTGATGGTCGCGGTGTTCGCGATCTTCGCCACGCTGTCGACGCTGGAGATGAAGCAGCTCGGCATCGGCCTGGCCACCGCGGTGCTGCTGGACGCCACGCTGGTCCGCGGCGTGCTGCTGCCCGCCGTGCTGAGCCTGCTCGGTCGCCGGGCGCACACCGGTCCGCGCTGGATCCCCGCGTTGCACGGCTGAGACAGTCTCGGGGTGGAGGAGGTGCCCGACCTGGCGGCAGCCGTCCTCGACGTCGTCGATCTGATCCCGGCAGGCCGGGTGATGACCTACGGCGACGTCGCGGAGTACCTGGGAAGGTGCGGCCCCCGCCAGGTCGGCGCCGTCATGTCCCGCTGGGGCGGGGCGGTGGCCTGGTGGCGGGTGTTGAAGTCGGACGGGTCCCCGCCTCCAGGGCACGAGCGCGAGGCGCTGCGGCACTACCGCGCCGAGCGGACGCCGCTGCGCCCCGGCGGTGCCCGGGTGGACCTGAACCGGGCGCGGTGGGACGGGTCACCCGAATAGGGCGTGTTATCGCCTCGCCTGTCGGCCCGCTGTGGTGGGATGCCCGGCGTGGAGCTGCGGCTGGTACGCACCCGGGGGGTCGGGGAGCCGCCTCCCGCGCTGGACGCCGATCAGGCGGCGGCGGTCGCGCACCGGCAGGGCAGTGGCCCGCTGGTCGTCCTCGGGGCCCCCGGCACCGGCAAGACGACGGTCCTCGTCGAGGCGGTGGTGGCCCGGGTCGAGCGGGACGGCGTCCGCCCGGACGCCGTCCTGGTGCTGGCCCCGACCCGTGCGGCGGCCGCCACCCTTCGTGATCGCGTCTCTGCCCGGCTGCGGCGCACCGTCCGCGAACCGCTGGCCCGCACCCCGCACTCCTACGCCTTCGGCCTGCTGCGCCGCGCCCGCGTCCTCGACGGCGACCTGCCGCCGCGGCTGATCGCCGGCCCCGAGCAGGACCGCGTCCTGGCCGACCTGCTCGCCGGGCACGACGCCGGCGACGGCCGCTCGCCCGGCTGGCCCCCTGGTGTCGGCCCCGGCGTGCGTGCCC